>JBJTIJ010000336.1:0-38732 GCA_046094945.1 Planctomycetia bacterium
CGCCGGCGCCGGCGCCCGGCACGGGCCGCGACCCGCCCCCATGGCCAGCCCCGCCCGCCGCCAGCGGACCGTCGCGCGCGCGGGCGAGGTGGCCGGCGTGGGCCTGCACTCGGGCGCGCGCACCAGCCTGCGCATCCAGCCCGCGCCCGCGGGCTCGGGCGTCACCTTCGTGCGCACCGACCTGGCCGGCCGGCCGCGCATCCCCGCCGACCACGCGCACATCGGCAAGCGCCCGCGCTGCACCTCCATCCAGGAGGGCTCGGCCGAGGTGCACACCATCGAGCACCTGCTGGCGGCGCTGCTGGCGCTGCAGGTGGACAACCTCGAGGTCGAGATCGACGGCCCCGAGTGCCCCGGGCTGGACGGCTCGGCGCTCGAGTTCCTGGCGCTGGTGGAGCACTGCGGCAGCGTCGAGCAGGACGCGCTGCGCGAGCGGCTGGTGGTGGAGCGGCCGGTGACCGTGGCCGCCGGCGAGGGCGCGGCGGTCAGCGCGCTGCCGGCGCGTGCCGGCCTCACGCTGGGCTACACGCTCGACTACGGGCCGGGCTTCCCCGGCCGCCAGCACGTCACCTTCCCGCTGGATGCCGAGACCTTCCGCCGCGAGGTGGCGCCCGCGCGCACCTTCTGCATGGAGGCCGAGGCCGACGCGCTGCGCAAGGCCGGGCTGGGCAAGGGCGCCAGCACCGAGAACACGCTGGTGCTGCAGCCGGGCGGCGGCGCGCGCGACACCACGCTGCGCTGGCCCGACGAGCCGGCGCGCCACAAGCTGCTGGACCTGATGGGCGACCTGTTCCTGCTGGGGGCCGACCTGCAGGCCACCGTGCTGGCCCACCGCACCGGCCACGAGGCCAACCAGGACCTGGTGCGCGCGCTGCGCCGTGGCGAGGGCGCGGCCGCGGCTGGCGCGCCCGCCGCGGCCGCCCCCGCCGGTGCACGCGCCGGTGCGCCCGGCGGCCCCGGCCCGGCGGCGCCCGCCGCCGACGGCCCCGGCCCCTTCGCGCCCCGGCCCGGCAGCATGTGCTCCACGCAGGTGCGCCGCGTGCTGCCGCACCGCTACCCCTTCCTGCTGGTGGACCGCGTGGTGGAGATGGAGGGCTTCCAGCGTGCGGTGGGCCTCAAGAACGTGAGCGTCAACGAGCCCTTCTTCCAGGGCCACTACCCGGCCGAGCCCATCATGCCGGGCGTGCTCATCGTCGAGGCCTTGGCCCAGCTGGCCGGCCTGCTGCTGCTGCGCAAGCTCGAGCTCTCGGGCAAGCTGCCCGTGCTGCTGAGCATCGACCGCGTGAAGTTCCGCCGTACCGTGGTGCCCGGCGACCAGCTGCGGCTGGAGGCCGAGACGCTGCGCCTGGCCGGTGGCCGGGGCCGCGTGCGCTGCCGGGCCTCGGTGGACGGCGCGCTCGTGGCCGAGGCGCGGCTCAACTTCGCCCTGACGGAGGCTTCGCAGGCATGACGCGCGTGCACCCCACCGCGGTGGTCGACCCCCGGGCCACGCTGGCCCCCGACGTGGTCGTGGGCCCGCACGCCGTCGTGGACGGTCCCGTGCGGCTGGGCGCCGGCTGCGTGCTGCACGCGCAGGCGGTGGTCATGGGCCACACCACGCTGGGCCCCGGCAACGTGGTCTACCCCGGCGCCGTGCTGGGCGCCCCGCCGCAGGACCTCAAGCACGCCGGCGAGCCCACGCGGCTGGAGATCGGCGAGGGCAACCACTTCCGCGAGCACGTCACGGTGCACCCCGGCACGCTCAAGGGTGGGGGCCTCACGCGCGTGGGCAGCCACGGCCTCTTCATGGTGGGCAGCCACGTGGCCCACGACTGCGTGGTGGGCGACCGCGTGGTGCTGGCCAACCACGTGCTGCTGGCCGGCCACATCCGCGTCGGCGACCGCGCCATCCTCAACGGGGCCGCGGCCTGCCACCACTTCACCACCGTGGGCCGGCTGGCCTACGTGGGCGGCCTCACGCGCATCACGCAGGACATCCACCCCTTCACCATCGTCGAGGGCCACCCGGCGCGCGTGCGCGGCGTCAACACGGTGGGCATGCAGCGCGCGGGCCTCTCCGCGCCCGCCATCGAGCGCGTCGAGCAGGCCGTGCGGCGCGTGTTCCTCTCCAAGCGCGAGGCGGCCAGCGAGGCGCTGGCGCGCCTCGAGCAGGAGTGCGCCGACGAGCCGCTGGTGATGGAGTTCGTGGCCAGCGTGCGGGCCAGCGAGCGGGGCCGGCAGGGCCGGGCCGCCGAGCCGCTGCGGGGGGCGCCCGCGGCCGCCCCCGCGCGGCCGTCGTAAGTCGTTTCCCGACAAGCCTCTAGGCGCTCGCGCTTGCCTTGACCGCCTCCCGGGCAGGGCCTACCATCAGCGGTTCGCCCCGGGTCGAGCGACCCGCGGCGCGGGCCGGCCCCGGGCCAGCCCGTCCCTTGCCTCTTGCCTTGCCTCCCGCCGCGGCGGGGGCTCCTGGAGTCCGGCTTGTCGCAGACCATCGCTTCCGCCCCTGCCCAGCTCTCCGTCGACGCGCTGATCGAGAACGGCGTCCACTTCGGCCACCGCGCGAGCCGGTGGAACCCGAAGATGCGGCCCTTCATCCACAGCAAGCGCAACTCGATCCACATCATCGACCTGCGCCAGACGGTGCGCGGCCTGGTGCGCGCCAGCCACTTCCTCAAGGGCCTTTCGAGCGAGGGCGGCAAGATCCTGCTGGTGGGCACGAAGCGCTCGGCCAAGGAGGCCGTGCGCGCGGTCGCCCAGCGCACCAAGATGCCCTACGTGACGGAGCGCTGGCTGGGCGGCACGCTCACCAACTTCCGCACCATCCGCACGCGCCTGCAGCGCCTGGCCGAGCTCGAGGCCGCCGAGGCCGCGCCCGACTTCGCCGAGCAGAGCAAGAAGGCCCAGGCCCGCCTGCGCACCGAGAAGAAGAAGATCCTCAAGAACCTCGAGGGCGTGCGCGACCTCACCGACCTGCCGGCGGCCCTGCTGGTGGTCGACCCGCGCAACGAGCACATCGCGGTGGACGAGGCCAACAAGATGCGCATCCCGGTGATCGCGCTGCTGGACACCGACTGCGACCCCGATCCCATCGACATCCTGATCCCCGGCAACGACGACGCCATGCGCTCGGTGAGCCTCATCCTCGGCAAGGCCGGCGATGCCATCGAGGAGGGCGTGAAGGCCTGGGGCCTGGTCGAGGCCGAGCGCCAGAAGGCCGAGGCCGAGCGCCGCCGCGAGGACGAGGCCAAGCGCGAGCAGGAGCGCCAGCGCAAGCAGGTCGAGAACGAGTGGCAGAAGACGCTGCGCGCCGAGGCCGACAAGCGTCGGGCCGAGGGCGAGGCCCCGGCTGCCCCGGCGGGCGAGGCCCCCCAGGCCTAGCCCGGCTGGCCGGGGGCCCCCGCGGCCGCCGGCCGGCGTGCGTCCCGTCCATCCCTGTCCCTTCCCCGTGTCCCACCCGGGCCGCGCGCGGCGCGGCCGAGCGAGGAGCCCATGGCCGACATCAACCCCAAGCTCGTGATGGACCTGCGGGCCGCCACCGGCCTGCCCATGATGCAGTGCAAGCAGGCACTGGTCGCCGCCGGCGGCAGCATGGAGAAGGCCATCGACGACCTGCGCAAGGCGGGCCTCAAGGCCGCGGCCAGCAAGGCCGGCCGCACCATGGCCGAGGGCGTGGTGCGCGTCAAGGCCGAGGGCCGCCCCCCCACGGCCGTGCAGGTGCGCTGCGAGACCGAGCCGGTGCGCAACACCGCCGACTTCAAGGCCTTCGCCGACAAGGTGCTGGCCATCGCCCACGCGCGCAAGCCCGCCGACGTGGCCGCGCTCAAGGCCGCCCCGTGGGGCGGGCCCGAGGGCGCCACGGTGGGCGACGCGCTCGCCTCGCTGATCGCCAAGATCGGCGAGAACATGGACCTAGGCGCCGTGACGGCCTGGACGGCCGGCCCGGGCGAGCAGCTGTGCTCCTACGTGCACCACGACGACCGCACCGCAGCGCTGGCGCGCATCAGCGTGGCCAAGGCCGGCCCCGAGGTGGACGAGGTGGGCAAGCAGCTCTGCCAGCACATCGTGTTCAGCAAGCCCGTGGCCATCTCGCGCGAGCAGATCCCCGCCGAGCAGGTGGCCAAGGAGCGCGAGATCCTGGCCGCGCAGGTGGCGCAGGACCCGAAGATGGCCGGCAAGCCCGCCCAGGTGATCGACAACGTGGTCAAGGGCAAGGTCGAGGCCTTCTTCAAGGAGAAGGTGCTGCCCGACCAGGGCTGGTACGTGGACGACAAGCAGAGCGTGGCCGCGGTGCTCAAGGCGCGCGGCGCGGCGGTCAAGGAGTTCGTCCTGCACATGGCCGGCGCCTGATGCCCGGACGCCCCGCCCCTGCCGCCGGCAGCGCCCGCGCCACGCCGCGCTGGAAGCGCATCCTGCTGAAGGTGTCGGGCGAGGCGTTTGGCGACGGGGCCGGCCGCGGGCTGGACGGGCCCAACCTCGCCCTGCTGGCCGACGAGATCGTGGCCGCGCACCGCCTGGGCATCGAGGTGGCGGTGGTCAACGGCGGCGGCAACATCCTGCGCGGGGCCGAGGCCCGGCTCGACGGGGTCACGCGCGCCACGGCCGACACCATGGGCATGCTGGCCACGGTGGTGAACGCGCTGGCCCTGCAGGACGTGATCGAGTCCAAGGGCGTGGCCACGCGCGTGCTCTCGGCCATCGAGATGCGCACGGTGGCCGAGCCCTACATCCGCCGGCGCGCCATGCGCCACATGGAGAAGGGCCGCATCGTGATCCTGGCCGGCGGCTCGGGCCACCCGTACTTCAGCACCGACACCACCGCGGCCCTGCGCGGGCTGGAGGTGGGCGCCGAGGTGCTGCTCAAGGGCACCAAGGTGGACGGCGTCTACGACAAGGACCCCAAGCGGTCCGGCGACGCCAAGCGCTTCGAGCGCATCTCCTTCGAGGAGGTGTACGCCAAGCGCCTGAAGGTGATGGACCGCACGGCCATCACCATGTGCCAGGAGAACCGCCTGCCCATCGTCGTGTTCGACATGGGCGTGACGGGCAACCTCGTGCGCCTGCTGGGCGGCGAGGACGTGGGCACGCTGGTGGGCTTCGACGCGGAGGGCTAGCCATGGGCGCGGACGAGATCCTGATGGGCACCGAGGAGCGGCTCGAGGCCGCCGTCAACCACCTCGGGGGGCAGCTCAAGGGCGTGCGCACCGGCCGCGCCTCGCCCGCGCTGGTGAGCGACCTGCAGGTCAACGCCTACGAGTCGATGACGCCGCTGTCGCAGCTGGGCCAGATCGGCTGCCCCGAGCCGCGCCAGATCCTGATCAAGCCCTACGACGCCAGCATCATCAAGGCCATCGAGAAGGCCATCCAGGCCACCAACCTCGGCCTCAACCCCAGCAGCGACGGCAAGGTGATCCGGCTGGTGCTGCCGCCGCTGTCCGAGGAGCGCCGCCGCCAGCTGGGCAAGGTGGTCAAGGACCACGGCGAGGAGTGCCTCGTGGCGCTGCGCAACGTGCGCCGCGACGGCAACAAGGACGCCGACCAGGCGCTCAAGGACGGCGAGCTCACCGAGGACGCGCACGCCGACCTCAAGGAGCAGGTGCAGGAGCTGCTCAAGGCTTACGAGGGCAAGGTCAAGGAGCTCGTGGACAAGAAGACCGCCGAGCTGATGGAGATCTAGGCCGCGCGCCGGCCTAGCGGCTGGCCGGCGTGGCCGGTGCGGCGGGGGCCGCGGGTGCGGCGGCCGGGGCCGCGGAGAGGTCCCAGGCCAGCAGCCAGCGGCTGCCGGCCCGGCGGTAGCCCTGCGCCAGCAGGCGTCGCTCCAGGTCGGGCAGGTGCGCCGCGCCGTAGAAGATGGCCACGCTGCGCGCCGAGGCGGGCACCTGCGCGAGCCGCTCCAGCGCCACGGCGTTGCGCCGCTCGACGATCAGCTCGCTGGCCTCGCTGCCCAGCAGGGCGCCCATGCGCGGCCCCATGCTGCCCATCATCCGGCCCAGCATCGACTTGAGGCTGCGGCGCACGCCGGGGCCGCGCCGCGGGTCGTCGATGCCCATGCCGCGCAGCAGGCCCTCGAGCAGCTTCACCTGCATGCCCAGCGCGGGGTCGGGCCCCGGGGCCGGCGCCCCGGCCGGGGATGGTGCACTTCCCTGAGGTGCACTGCCTTGAGGTGCACTGCCTTGGGGTGCACTGCCTTGGGGTGCACTGCCGGCAGGGCCGCTGCCCTGCCCCGGGCCCGTGCCGGGCGCCGTGCCCGCCGCGGCGGGCGCCCGGCCCGGCAGGCCCAGCATGCGCGTGAGCGGCGTGCTGCCCAGCGACTCGGCCGCCGCCATGAACTGCTCCACCGTCATGTCGGCATGCACGAAGTGGGGGCGGTCGTAGGCGATGCCCTCCATCTGGTGCGCGAAGCCAAACCAGCCGGCCATGCGGCGCTGGAAGTCGCGCAGCGGGTGCTCGCCTGCGTCGGCCGGCTGGGCCTCGACGTCGTCCACGCCCTCGGGCTTGACCAGCTCGTAGAGCACGAGGTCGGCAGCCTCCAGCAGGCGCTGCACCTCGCGGTAGTAGGCCATGTCGGCGATGTGCACGGCGCCCACGAGGTCCACGCGCCGGCCGCTGGCCTCGTGCACGAGGTGCAGCAGCGCCACCTGCAGCCCCTCGGGCGCGCCCTGCCCGCTGCGGAAGCGCACCACCTGCTCGCCCTGCGGCGCCTCGGCGTCGGGCAGCACCTGCTGCACGTCGGCGGCCGCCAGCACCAGCTCCTGCCCGGCGGGCAGCAGCACGCGCAGCGTGGCCGCGGGGCCCTCGCCCGTGCGCGCGAGCACCACGCCCTCGAGCCGCGTGCCGCCCTGCAGCACCAGCGTGTCGGCCGCGGCCGGCAGGGGGCGGGCCAGGGTGGTGCAGGCCAGCGCGGCGGCCAGCACGGCGCATGCGCGGCGCAGCAGGCGGCGCCGCAGGAGGCGCGTGGGGCCGGTCATGCGGCCCGCTGCGCCTAGAGCTTGCGCGCCGCGGCGTCGAGCTCGGCCAGCCGCGCGGCGTCAAAGCCCCGGTCGTGCAGCCACACCACCGTGCCCTGCCGGTCCAGCAGCAGCACGCGGCCCAGCCGCGGGTTGTCGTTGCCCAGGAAGGCCACCAGCGGGTCGGCCGAGGCACCCCACAGCGTCATCACGCTGCCCCACTGGGGCTTGGCGATGCCGTTGCGCATGCCGCCGTCGATCATGCCGCTGAAGGTGCTCCAGAAGCGGCTGGGGATGGTCGGCAGCTCGATCACGCGCGCGGGCGTGCCTCGCTCCTTGAGGCCGGCCAGCCACGGGTCGATGTCTTCTTGCGCCGCCTGCACGTAGCCCACGAGGATCACGGCCGGCTGGCCCGCGAGGTCGTGCGGCAGCGTCATGGCCGTGCCGTCGAGCGCCTTGCCCGACACGCTGGGCAGGCGCTGGCCCAGCGGGCTGGCCTTGGGGGCGGGCACGTGGCGCGGCGCCTGGCAGCCCACCAGCACGAGGCCAGCGGCCACCAGCAGCAGCACCACCACGAGCAGGGTCTTGAGCAGCATGCGCACGCGCCTCCGGTGCCCCGAGGCTACCCGAGGGCCGTGCCCCGGGGCGTGCCGCGCGGGGCTAGGGCGTCCCGGGCCGCGCTGGGCTGGTGGCGACGGGCGCGGCCAGGGCGAGCAAGAGCACTTCCAGCACCCACATGCCGCGAGCGTTGCCCAGGCTCGCGAAGCCCAGCTGCAGGGCCGCCGTGCTGCGCAGCACGACGATGCCCGCATACAGGCACAGTGCGAACAGCAGGCCGGCGCTGCGCAGCGCGGGGCGCAGCGCGGCCACGGCGAAGAAGGCCCCCAGGCCCAGCTCCAGCCCGCCGTAGACAGCCAGCCACTCCGACTGGCCCGCCGGCCCCGTGGGCTGCAGGCCCACGAAGCGCGCGGTGGTGGCGGGGTCGAGGGCGCACCACAGGCCCAGCGCCACGTACAGCACGGCGTTGAGGGCGAGGCAGGCCACGGCCATGGGGGCAGTCTACGCGGCGCGCACGGCCTCGAGGCCGCCCGCGGCGCGCGGGGCCTGCTTGGTGCCGCGGTCGCGGCGGATAGGGTGCACGCGGAGGCCGCCATGACCGACCTGCGCGCCGAGGACGTGATCGCTGCGCTGGGCCTCGAGCCGCACCCGGAGGGGGGCTGCTACCGCGAGACGTGGCGCGAGCCTGCCGCCGGCGGCGGCCGCGCGCAGGCCACCTCGATCTACTACCTGCTGCGGGCCGGCGAGCGCTCGGCCTGGCACCAGGTGGATGCGGCCGAGCTGTGGTGCTTCCACGCCGGTGCGCCGCTGGAGCTCTCGCTGTGGGCCGAGGGCGAGCCCGGCGTCGAGCGCGCCACGCTGGGCATGGACCTCGCCGCAGGCCAGCGCCCGCAGGCGCTGGTGGCGCCGCGGCGCTGGCAGGCCGCCCGCAGCCTGGGCGCCTGGACGCTGGTGGGGGCCACCGTGGCGCCCGGCTTCGAGTTCGCCGGCTTTCGCCTGGCCCCCGCGGGCTGGGAGCCGCCGCGTGGGACGCCCGCCGCCTAGCGCTTGGGGCCGCCACCGCCGCCGCCGCCGGTGGTGCCCTTGGGCAGGATGGTGAAGGCCTCGCTGGTGGCGCTGGCCGAGGGCTGCTGGACGCTGGTGATGCGGATGCGGGCCGTGGTGGTGTTGGCGGCCTTCACCTTCCACGCCTGCGCGCCGTCGTTGGCCGTGCCGCTGGCCAGGGCGAGCCAGGTCAGGCCGTTGTCCAGCGAGTAGTGCAGGTTGACGGTGCCGCTGCCCGGCTGCGAGCAGGTCCAGGCGATGGTGCGCGACTCGCCCTCGGTCCACGTCACGCCCGCCGCGGGGCTGGAGAGCACGAAGGAGAGCGCCTCGGCGCCCGTGCCGCCCAGCGCGCGCGTGAGGCCAGCCACCCCGCTGGCGCCGGAGGGGAACAGCACGCTGCCGCTGGCGCTGCCCGCCACGCTGGGGGCGAAGCGCACCGTGACGGTGGCCGACTGGCCGGCGCCCAGCACGTAGCCGGCGGCGCCCACGAGGCTGAAGCCGGTGCCGCTGGCACTGGCGGTGCCCTGCAGCGTGCCGCCGCCGGTGTTGCTGACGGTGAAGGCGAGGTCCTTGCTGCTGCCCAGCAGGACGGTGCCGAAGGCCAGCGAGCTGGGGCTCACGGCCAGCACGGGCGGGTTGGTGCCCACGCCGCTGAAGGCCAGCGCCTGGCTGCCCGCGGGGCTGCTGAAGGTGACCGTGCCGGCGTAGGGCTGCTCGAGCGTGGGGCTGAAGCGCACCGTGATGGACTGCGACTGCCCGGCGGCGAGGCTCCAGGAGGTGCTGCCCACGAGGCTGAAGCCGGCGCCGGAGGCGCTGGCCTGCCCGGTGAGCGTGCTGCCGCCGGCGTTGCGCACCGTGCACACGAGGTCGCGCGTGGTGCTGATGCGCACGTCGCCGAAGGAGGTGCTGGCGGCCGTCACCTCCAGCAGCGGCGGCAGGCTGCCGGTGCCCGACACCGGGCGCGTGGCCGTTCCGGCGTTGCTGGCGAAGGTGACGGTGGACGAGCTGGCCACGGCGCTGGTGGGCGCGTAGCGCACGGTGATCGTCTTGGACTGCCCGGCGTAGAGCGACCACGAGGCATCGCCCAGCAGGCTGAAGGGCTGGCCGGCGGGCAGCGAGGCCGAGCCGCTGAGCACCTGGCCGCCGCTGTTGCTCACGGTGAAGGAGAGGTCGCGCGTCGTGCCCACCTCCAGCGTGCCGAAGGCCAGCGTGCTGCTGGGGGAGATGGCCATGCCCGGCGTGGGCTCGGCGCTGGTGTCGATGCTCCAGCGCAGGGCCTGGCCCGCGCCGAGGCTGGGCGTGTTGCAGCTGTGCTGGGCCAGCATCGTGCTGCTCACCTGCACGCCGGCCGTGGCCGAGGCGCCCAGGTCGCTGGCGGCGGCCGCGCCGCCGAAGGTGGCGTCGGCGTACTGCGCCAGCACGTCGCTGGAGCCCTCGGGGAACACCAGCTGGAAGCGCACCGTGGCCAGCGCGTCGCCGTTGGCCACGTAGTGCCGCACGTCGCGCCACTCCACCACCAGCTCGCGCGCAGGCGCCGTGCCCAGCACGCCCCAGAACACGTTCTGGGCCGTGCCCGGCACGCAGTAGAGGTCGTCCCAGAAGGGCGCCACCAGCGTGCCCGCGGCGCTGGCCGTGCTGGAGCCCAGCGGCGCGTTGTTCCACTCGATGAAGGGCGCGCTGAAGCCCAGCGTGCCGTTGCTCGACACGTAGGCCGTGCTGAACGAGCCGCCTGCGTAGCGCACGGGGAAGGGCAGCGCCAGCGTGGCGCTGCTGTCGTCGGAGAGGTCCAGGCTGGTGCCGGCCAGCGTGCGCCAGGCATAGGTGGCCGGGCTGCTGCGGTAGGCCGAGAGCACCATCACGTCGACGCTGTCGCCGCCGGGGAAGTCCAGCGTCCAGGTGCCGGTGCCCGGCGGCGTGAAGGAGGCCGTGTACAGGCCCTCGTCGGGGCTGGCGGCCTGCAGCACGATCGACTGGCCGGTCTGGCGCACGCTGGCGGTCACCGGGCCCAGCGCGCCGTCGGGCCCGAGGTGCAGGGCCGCCAGCGGCACGGCCTGCCCGGCCGCCACCGCCACGCTGGCCCCGGCGGGCTTGGTGCGCGCGACGATCTCGGCGCCCGTGCCGGTGAGCGCCCGCCAGGCGTTGATGCGCCGGCGCGAGAGCGTGGCCGTGCCCATGGCCGGCGTCGCGTCGCCGCAGGCCATGATGCGGCTCTTGAGCGCCAGCCAGCCCAGCGTGGGGCTGTACGACTTGAGCAGGGCGGCAAGGCCGGCCACGTGCGGCGTGGCCATCGAGGTGCCGCTGTAGCTGGCGTAGGTGGCGCCCGGCGTGGTGCTCAGGATGCTCTCGCCCGGCGCGCCCACGTGCACGCTGCAGCGGCCGTAGGAGGAGAAGCCGGCCTTGGCGTCGGTGTGCGTGGTGGCGGCCACCGCCAGCAGGTTGGCGGCGTCGTAGCTGGCCGGGTAGAAGCCGCCCGCGTCGTTGTCGCTGCTGGAGTTGCCCGCCGCGCAGACGAACAGGATGCCCTCGGCCTTGTGCGCCAGGATCGTGTCGAGCAGGGCCTGCGAGACGCCGCCGCCGCCCCACGAGTTGCTGGTGGCCACCACCGGCACGCCGCGGCGCTTCTGCGCCAGCACGTACTGCATGCACGAGATGGCGCCCGAGATGCTCCCCGAGCCGTCGGCCCCGAGGAACTTCATGGCCATCATCTTCACCGACCAGCACACGCCGGCCACGCCCACCCCGTTGCCGCCCGCGGCGCCGATGGTGCCGGCACAGTGCGTGCCGTGCGAGTCGTCGTCGAAGGGGTCGCTGTCGCTGTTGGCGAAGTCGTAGCCGCGCACGTCGTCCACGTAGCCGTTGCCGTCGTCGTCCAGGCCGTTGCCGGGCACCTCGCCGCTGTTGGCCCACATGTTGGCCGCCAGGTCGGGGTGGCCGTAGTCGATGCCGGTGTCGATCACCGCGACCACGACGCTGCCGTCGCTGCGGCCGCGCGAGAGGTCCCAGGCCAGCGTGGCGTCGATGTCGGCGCCCGCCGTGCCGCCGGTCTGCCCGCTGTTGCGCAGGCCCCAGAGCTGGCCGAAGGACGGGTCGTTGGGCACCGTCTCGCAGGTGCGCAGCACCCAGTTGGGCTCGGCGTAGGCCACGGCGGGGTGCCGGCGGTAGGCCTCCAGCGCAGCCTTGGCGTCCACCCCCGGCTCGAGGCGCACGTGCTCGAGTCCCGCCACGATGTCGTAGGCCTGCGCCACGGAGGCACGCGCGTCGGCATGGGCGGCCGCCCGGGCCAGGCCCGTGGCGCCGGCCGCGAAGCGCACCAGCAGCTCGCCCGGCACGCAGGCCGCGGAGCCCGGCGCGCGGCCCCTCCCGGGGCCGTCAGCGGCCGGCGGGGCGGCCTGCACGGGCTGCGGCGAGGAGGCCAGCGGGAGCAGCAGCAGCAGCGCTGCGCCCAGCAGGGCGCGCACCGGGAGTCGCCGGGTCATGCAGGCACCTCACGGCAGGGACCTGCTGGCCGTCCCGTGCGGGAGCGGGCCGTGCGTGCCTGCGCGGGAGCCGTGGCCCGCGCGGGCACGGGAGCGCCCCCAGCCGGGGGCCTCCCAACCACGGCGCGGACTCTAGCAGCCGCGGCCCGCGGGGACGAGGGCAAGGCGCGGCGCGCTCGCGCCTAGGATCGGGGCATGGCCCGCGCCCGATCCCGCCCGACTGCGCGTGCCGCGCCCGCCGGCGCCGGGCCCTGCCGCCAGCTGGTGCTGGTGCTGGGCGACCAGCTCGACGAGCGCTCGGCCGCCCTCGACGGGCTCGACCCGCGCACCGACCGCGTGTGGATGGCCGAGGTGGCGGGCGAGTCCACGCACGTGTGGTCGGGCAAGGCGCGCATCGCGCTGTTCCTCTCCGCCATGCGTCACTTCCGCGACACGCTGCGCGCGCGCGGCCTGCCGGTGGAGTACGTGGACCTCGAGGAGGAGGGCAACACCCAGTCGCTGGCCGGCGAGCTGGCGCGTGCGCTGCAGCGCCTGCGGCCCGGGCGCGTGGTGGTGGTGGAGCCGGGCGAGTGGCGCGTGGCGCAAGACCTCGCACGCGTGGCCGCCGAGGCCGGCGTGCCGCTGGAGGTGCGCACCGACCGGCACTTCTACGCCACGGTGGACGAGTTCCGCGAGCACGCCGAGGGCCGCAGGCAGGTGCGGCAGGAGTGGTGGTACCGCGAGCTCAGGCGCAAGCATGGCGTGCTGCTGGATGCTGCCGGCGGCCCCGAGGGCGGCGAGTGGAACTACGACGCGGACAACCGCGCCTCGTTCGGCAAGGCGGGCCCGCCGCTGCATGCCCCGCCGCGCGCCTTCCCGCCCGACGCGCTCACGCGCGAGGTGCTGGCGCTGGTGGGGCGGCGCTTCGCGGGCCACCCGGGCGCGCTGGAGGCCTTCGACTGGCCCGTGACGCGCGCGCAGGCGCTGCAGGCGCTGGAGGACTTCGTGCGCCACCGGCTGCCGTGGTTCGGCGAGTGGCAGGACGCCATGTGGGCTGGCGAGCCCTGGCTGTTCCACTCGCGGCTCTCGGCCGCGCTCAACCTCAAGCTGCTGGACCCGCGCGAGGTGGTGGGGGCGGCCGAGGCGGCCTGGCGCGCGGGGCGCGTGCCGCTGGCCTCGGCCGAGGGCTTCATCCGGCAGGTGCTGGGCTGGCGCGAGTACGTGCGCGGCATCTACTGGACGCAGATGCCCAGCTACCTCGAGCGCAACGCGCTGGGCGCCGGCGAGCCGCTGCCGGCGTGGTTCTGGACCGGCGACACGCCCATGCGCTGCCTGCAGGACGCGCTGGGGCAGACGCTGCGGCTGGGCTACGCGCACCACATCCAGCGCCTGATGGTGACGGGCCTCTACACGCTGCTGCTGGGCGTGGCGCCCAAGCAGGTGCACGCGTGGTACCTCGCCGTGTACGTGGACGCGGTGGAGTGGGTGGAGCTGCCCAACGTGCTGGGCATGAGCCAGCACGCCGACGGCGGCCTGATGGCCTCCAAGCCCTACGTGGCCACGGGCAAGTACATCGAGCGCATGGGCAACCACTGTGCGTCGTGCCCCTACGACCCGGCCAAGGCCACCGGCGCGGACGCCTGCCCCTTCACCACGCTCTACTGGGACTTCCTGCTGCGCCACGAGGCGCGCCTGGCGCGCAACCCGCGCATGGGGCTGCAGGTGAAGAACCTCGCGCGGCTCGCGCCCGCCGAGCGCAAGGCCATCGCGGCCGCGGCGCAGGCGCACCGGGCCGCCATGGCCGCGCCGGCGGCCAAGGCCGGGCTGGCAGGCAAGGCAGCGCCCGCAGCGGAGGCCGCGCCGCAGGCCCGGGCTCGCCGCCCGCGCGGCGGGCCGCGGCCCTAGCTGACCGGCCCGGGCGCGCGCACGAGCACGTGCTCGAGGTCGAGGCGCTCGCGCACCGCGCGCGCGATCGCCAGCGCGCCCGGCGTGTCGCCGTGCAGGCACAGCGTGTCGGCCCGCACGCTGAGCTCGACGCCCTCCACGCGCAGGCGCCCGTGGGCCAGCTCCACGGCCTGCGCCGCGGCCTGCTCGGGGTCGGTGAGCAGGGCGTCGGGCTGCGTGCGCGGCACGAGGCGGCCGTCCTGCGCGTAGCGCCGGTCGGCGAAGGCCTCGGCCGCCACGGAGAGGCCCATCGAGCGCCACAGCGCCAGCGCGGGGCTGCCGGCCTGGCCCACCAGCACCAGCCGCGGGCTCACGCCCTGCACGGCGCGCGCCAGCGCCAGCGCCACCTCGGGCGAGCGTGCGCTGTCGTGGTAGAGGGCGCCGTGCGGCTTGACGTGCGCGAGCCACGTGCCCTCGGCCCGCGCGCAGGCCGCCAGCGCCTGCAGCTGCTCGAAGACCTCGGCCTCCAGCTGGCTGGGCCCCAGCGCCATGGGCCGGCGCCCGAAGCCCGCACGGTCGGGGTAGGAGGGATGTGCGCCCAGTGCCACGCCACGCTCCAGGCACAGGCGGGCCAGCGTGCGCATCGAGCCCTCGTCGCCGGCGTGCCCGCCGCAGGCCACGTTGGCGCTGCTCACCCAGGCCAGCAGCGCGGCGTCCAGCGCGCGCGAGGCGGGGTCCTCGCCCAGGTCGCAGTTCAGGTCCAGCGCCGCGATCACGGGGCCGCTCCTGCGCGCGCGCCGGCGTCCGCGCCCGCCACGGGAGCCAGCAGGGCGTCGAGCCGCGCGGCGCGCGCCTCGCTGGCCGCGCGCGCCTGCTGCGGCGTGATGCGCACCAGCCGCACCTGCTCGCCGGGGCGCCACTGTGCGGCGCGCGGCAGGTCCACGGCGGCCAGGCAGGCCAGCATGGGGTAGCCGCCCGTGGGCGGCGCGTCGCACAGCAGCACGATGGCCTCGCCGGCGCGCGGTACCTGCACCGCGCCCACGGGCATGCCCTCGGTGGGCAGGCGGCCGTCGCCGGGCGGGGCCACGTCGGGCCCACGCATGCGCACGCCCATGCGGTTGCCCTGCGAGCCCACGCGCCAGGCCCCGGCCCAGAAGCGCTCGCGCGCCGCCGGCTCGAAGAGCGCGGCGTGCGCGCCGTCGGTGGCGTGCACGTGCGGCGCGAGCAGCCAGGCCAGCAGCTCGGCCTGTGCCGGGGCCGCCAGCGCCGGGCCCGGCCTGCCCCCGGGCGGCGCGGACAGCTCGAGGCGCGCACCGGCGGCCAGCGCGTGCCCGCCCAGCCCGCTGGGCAGGTGGGCACTGCGGCTGCCGAGCACGGCCGGCGCGCGGATGCCGCCGGCCACGGAGAGGCAGGCGCGTGCGCCCACGCGCGCCGGGCCCACCTCGAGCTCGCTGCCGTGGGGCAGGTCGTGCGCGGCAAGGGGTTCCAGCAGGCGCGGCGCCGCACCCTGCACGTGCAGCCGTGCCTCCATCGGCGCGCCGGCCAGCGCCACGCGCGCGCCCTGCTCGATGCGGTAGCGGCCGCCCGTGAGCGTGAGCTCGAGCGCGGCGGCGCCGTCGGGGTTGCCCACCAGCCGGTTGGCCACGCGCAGGGAGAGCGTGTCGGCCGCGCCGGCGCGCGCCACGCCCAGCGCGGCCAGGCCGGGCCGGCCGAGGTCCTGCACGCTGGTGCACAGGCCGGGCTCGAGCACGAGCAGCGTGGCCATCTCAGCAGGCCCTCGCACCGGCGGCACGGTCCAGCGCGGCCAGCGGCGCGTGCGGGCCGGCCTCCAGGCGCAGGTGGTCGCCGGGCGCCAGCAGCGCTGGCGGCACGTGCTGCGCATCGAAGAGGCGCGTGGCCGTGCGGCCCAGCAGGCGCCAGCCGCCGGGCGTGGGTGCCGGGTAGATGCCCGCCTGCGCGCCCGCCACGGCCACGCTGCCAGCCGGCACGCGTGCGCGGGGCGAGGGCAGGCGCGGCACGCCAAGGCGCGGGTCCAGCCCGTGCAGGTAGGGGAAGCCGGGCGCGAAGCCCAGCAGCTGCACGCGGTAGGTGGGCGCCAGCAGGCGGGCCGTCACCTCGCCCGGCGGCAGGCCGCAGGCCGCGGCCACGCTGTCCCGGTCGGGCGCGCAGGCCGGGCAGGTGCACACCGCCAGCACCACCGTGCGCGAGGCTCGCGGCAGCGCCGCGGCGTGAAGGCCCTCGGCCAGCACGTCGGCCACGCGGGCCTCCAGCTGCTCGAGGCCCGCGCCGGCCTCGTCGAGCACGACCAGCAGGCTGTCCCACGCCGGCACGAGGTCCTGCACGCCGGGCAGCTGCGCGGCGGCCAGCGCGCTGCGCAGCGCGTGCACGCGCTCGCCGCGCTCCTCGGCCTGCGCGCCGGCCACCTGCACGCGCAGGGCGTGGCCGCCCACCCAGGCGAGCGTCAGGCCGTCGGGCAGGGGCGCAGGCACGCGCGCAATCCTACGCCGGTCGCTGCCTCAGGACATCAGCACGACGGTGTAGCCGATCCAGCCCGCCGCCAGCAGCGCGCCTTCCAGCCGCGTGATGCGGCCGCGCCACGCGCTCAGGGACAGCAGCAGCACCGTGGCCAGCAGCATGACGGGCGTGTCCAGCTGCAGCACCTGCGGCGCCACGCGCTGCGGCGTGATGGAGGCCGTGGCGCCCAGCACGCCGGCGATGTTGAACACGTTGCTGCCCACCACGTTGCCCACGGCGATCTCGGAGCGGCCGCGCAGCGCGGCCACCAGCGAGGTGACCAGCTCGGGCATGCTGGTGCCGCCGGCCACGATGGTCAGGCCGATGGCGAGGTCGGAGACGCCCCACAGCTTGGCGATCCGCACTGCGTTGTCCACCAGCATGTCGGCGCCCCACACCAGCAGCGCCAGGCCCACGAGGATGTAGGCGGCACTCTTGAGCGGGTGCGCCACGGCCTCGGGCGTGGCGCCCTTGAGGTCGGCCTCGGCCCGCGCCTCGATGGCCGGCTCCTTGGCCTGCTGGCGGCCGGCGCGGTAGGCGCGCACGACGTAGGCCACCAGGCCCAGCACCATCAGCACGCCCAGCCAGCGCGGCAGCAGCGATCCGGGGAAGAAGCATGCCAGCCAGGGCAGGCTGGCGGTCACCAGCAGGGGCAAGGCCTCGCCGCGCAGCAGGGCCATCGGCACCGGGATGGGCTGCACCACCGCCACGAGGCCCAGGATGATGGCGATGTTGAAGATGTTGCTGCCGACCACGTTGCCCACGGCGATGTCGCCCGCGCCCTGCAGGCCGGCGGAGATGGAGGCGAACATCTCGGGCGAGGAGGTGCCGAAGCCCACGATGGTGAGCCCGATGACGAAGGGCGAGAGGCCCAGCCGGCGGGCCACGGCCGAGGCGCCACGCACGAGGGCCTCGGCCCCGAGCGAGAGCACGACCAGCGACAGCAGGATCCAGAGGGCGGGCTCGAGCACGGGCAGGCCTCGTCGCCCGGCGTGCCCATCACGCCGGATGACGGGACGCTAGCGGGACACGGCCCCCGGCGCAGCGAAACCGGTGCTGCCGGCACGGGGGCGGGGCCCGGCGCAGGCCGCCTCGCGGCCCGGCCGCGGGGGTGGTGGCGCTGCCCGCCGGGTGGTAGTCTGCGCCTGCGCCCGCGTGGGGGCGCCCGGAGCAGGTGCCATGGCCTCGACGCGCGGTCCCATCCTCGTCACCACCGACCTCTCGCCGCTGGGCGACGAGGCGCTGGCCCATGCCACCGAGCTGGCGCGGGCCCAGGGCCTGCCGCTGGTGCTGCTGAGCGTGGTCGAGGTGCCCAGCACGCCCAACGCGCTCTACGCGCACTACTACCCCACGCCCACGCCGGCGCAGCTGGCCGAGGCCCACAAGAAGCTCGAGGGCCAGCTGGGCGAGCGCGCCGCGCGCGCCAAGGCGGCGGGGGTGAAGGTGGAGGTGCAGGTGCGCGAGGGCGAGGCGGCGGCCGAGATCGCCAAGGCGGCCGGTGCTCTGTCGCCCTCGGTGCTCGTGATCTCCACGCACGGCCGCACGGGCCTCAAGCACTTCCTGCTGGGCAGCGTGGCCGAGCGTGTCCTGCGCGGCACGAAGTGCCCGGTGCTGCTGGTGCGCTGAGGCGACAGGCGCGGCGCGAGGCCGCGATGCCGCGAGGCGGGTGGCGCCGCGGCAAAAGGCCGCCAGCGGCCCGCGGGCGAGGCATCCTCTAGCCTGCCCCGGCGGCCGTCGTACGGCCCGGGCCGGCCGGCTGCGGAGGGATGGGCCATGCGTGCTGCTGCCTGGACGGCGCTGGGCCTGCTGGCGCTGCTGCTGCTGGGCGCATGCCGCGCCGTGGGACCCGCCTACCAGCGCCCGGACGCCGGCGTGCCGGCCACCTTCCGTGACGAGGAGGCGGCCTGCGCCCTGTGCGCCGCCGACCAGTCGTGGTGGCAGGTCTACGCCGACCCGGTGCTGGTGGCCCTCGTGCGCGAGGCCGTGGAGCGCAACCAGGACCTCGAGCAGGCGGCGGCGCGCGTGGAGGCGGTGCGCGCCTCCATCGGGCTGGCGCGCTCGCAGGGCCAGCCGCAGGTGGACGCCGAGCTGGGCGTGGAGCGACGCAGCTACTCGCAGGCCGGCAGCCCCTTCCCGCTGAGCAACCGCGTGCGCACCTCGATCGTCGCGGGCCTGGGCGCCAGCTGGGAGCTGGACCTGTGGGGCCGGGTGCGGCGCAGCACCGAGGCTGCGTGGGCCGACTGGCAGGCCAGCGAGTGGGGCCGGCGCGCCGTGCTGGTGTCGCTGGTGGCCGAGGTGGCCTCCGGCTACCTCGAGCTGCTGGCGCTGGACTGGCAGCTGGCCATCACGCGCGAGACGGTGCTCACGCGCCGCAGCACGCTCGACCTCTTCAAGCGCCGCCTCGAGGGCGGGGTGGGCAGCGAGCTGGAGGTGGCCCGCGCCACGGGCGACCTCGCCGACGTGGAGGCCGACGTGCCGGCCTTCCTCGCGCTCGTGTCGCAGAAGGAGAACCAGCTCTGCCTGCTGCTGGGCCGCATGCCCGGGCCCATCGCGCGCGGGCTGCCGCTGGACGCAGGCCGCACGGGGCCGCAGATCCCGCCGGGCCTCACCTCCGAGCTGCTCGAGCGCCGCCCCGACGTGCGCGCGGCCGAGGAACAGCTCAAGGCGGCCGTCGCGCGCGTGGGCGTGGCCAAGGCCGACCGGCTGCCACGCATCGCGCTCACCGGCACGGCAGGCGTGCAGAGCGAGGACCTCGAGCTGCTCACCAGCTCGGATGCGCTGGCGTGGACGCTGGGCAGCAACCTGGTGGGGCCGCTGCTCGACGGCGGGCGGCGCGCCGCGCAGGAGCGCGCCGCGTGGGCGCGCGCCCGCGAGGCGCAGGCGGCCTGGCGCGGTGCGGTGCAGTCGGCCTTCCGGGACGCGGCCGACGCGCTGGCCGTGCTGGCGCAGGCGCGCAAGGTGGTCGCTGCGCAGGTGCAGCAGGTGGCCGCGCGCCGGCGCGGCCTGGAGCTGGCCACGAAGCGCTTCGAGGGCGACCTGGCCTCCTACTTCGAGGTGCTCGACGCCCAGCGCGAGCTGTTCCCGGCCCAGCTGCAGCTGGCGCTGGCCAAGCGCGAGGAGCTGGTGTCGGTGGTGCGCCTCTACCGCGCGCTGGGCGGGGGCTGGGACAGCGAGCGCGCGCAGGCCGCCGTCGAGCCCGCGCCCCCCGCGCCTGCGCCTGCGCCTGCGGCGGCGCAGCCCGCGGCGCCCGCGGCGCCTGCCGTCGCGGCAGCCCCGGTGGCGGCTGCGCAGGCGGTCCCGGCGGCCCCGGCCGCCGCTCAGGCCGCAGCCCCGGCCGCCGCCGCGGTGCGCCTGCCGGCCCAGCCGGCGGTGCCCGAGGCCGCCCCGGCCGGGACGCGCTAGGTGGCCCGGGCACGCCTTGCCGGCCCGGGCCTCGTGCTGGCGGCCTGAGCGCTGGCGTGGCTGGCCGCAGGCTGCGGCGGCAAGGAGGCCGCCCCGCCCGCGCGCCCGGGGGCCCGGCCCGTGCCGGTCAGCGTGCAGGCCGTGGTGCGCGGCCCCGTGACCCAGCGCGTGGAGGGCACCGGCTCGCTGGAGGCCATCCAGGTGGTGGTGGTGCCGGCGCGTGTGGACGGCGTGGTGGAGGAGGTGTCCTGCGAGGAAGGCCAGGCGGTGGACCCGTCCCGCACGCTGGCCGTGGTGGACGGGCGCCGCCGGCGCCTCGCCGAGGCCGAGGCGCTGGCCGCCGTCGAGCAGGCGCGTTCGGCCCTGCCGCGCGCAGCGGCGGCCGCGCAGCGCGCCGAGGCCGGCTTGGCCCGCGCCAGCGCGCAGGCCAACGCGGCCCAGACCGACCTCGAGGAGGCGCAGCAGGTGCTGGCGCGCCGCGAGGCCATGCGCCAGGCCTCGCCCGGCGTGGTGCCCGAGGAGGAGGTGGCGCTCAAGCGCGCGCACGTGGCCCGCATGCGCGACGCGCAGGCCGAGGCGCGCGCGCTGGCCGACGAGGCGCGCGCGGCGCTGGCCACGGCCCAGGCGCGCCTGGCGCTGGCGCAGCTGGTGCTGGCCGACACGGTGGTGCGGCCGCCCATCGAGGGCGTGGTGCGCCGCCGGCACGTGACGCTGGGCCAGTACGTGCGCGCCGGCGAGCCGGTGGCCGAGATCGTGGACCGCAGCCGCCTCAACCTGCGCTTCCGCGTCACCGAGGCCGAGTCGGTGCGCCTCGCACGCGGCATGGACGCCGGCTTCGTGGTGCCCTCGCTGGGCGCCGAGGCGTACCGGGCGCGGCTGGTGCACGTGGATGCCGCCGCCAGCCCCGTGACGCGCATGGTGGAGTGCCTGGCCGAGGTGCAGGCGCCCGACCCGCGCCTCAAGCCCGGCTTCTTCGCCGTGGCCGCGGTGGAGGTGGGCCGCAGCGACGGCATCGTGGTGCCCGACGCCGCGCTGCAGCCGGGCGAGAACGGCTGGGTGGCCTACGTGGTGGAGGAGGGCAAGGCGCGCCTGCGGCGCCTCGCGCTGGGCCTGCGCACGCGTGACGGGCGCGCCGAGGTGCTCGAGGGCCTGCGCGAGGGCGACCAGCTGGTGGTGTCGGGGGCCAACGTGGTGGCCGACGGCATGCCCGTGGCCGCGCGCGCGCTGGCCGAGGTGGACGCCGAGCGCAGCGCCGCATTGCGCAACGCCCCTGCGGGCGCAGCCAGCGCGCCGCACGGCCCGGGCGCAGGTGCAGGCGCAGGCGCAGGTGCAGGCGCGGGGCCCGGGGCCGGCTAGCGCGCTGCCGGATCCGCCGTGGCACCGGCTGCCGGTCCCGCCGCGGGCCCGGCCAGCAGGGCCCGCACGGCCGCCAGCCGCTCGTTGGGGATGGGCACCGAGAGGTCGTAGAGCAGCACGCGCCAGGCGCCGTCGCTGCCGCGGCGCAGCACGCCGCTGCCGCGCAGGCGGCCGAGGCCCTCGTGGTCGAGGTCCTCGTCGAACCAGGCCAGCCCGCCCCCGGCCGCGAGGGCGCGCCGCCGGGCCCGCATCACCCAGCCGCGCCCGCCGGCCATGCGCTCGCGCACGAAGGCGTGGAAGGCCTCGCCCTGCCAGCGCTCGCTGCCGTCGGTGCCCAGGAAGGTGCCCTCGGCGTCGAAGCGCGCCAGCAGCGCCGCGCTGTCGGCGGCCGCCGCCGCCGCGTGGAAGGCCTCCAGCGCCTGCCATGCCTCGCGCACCTCGGGCGAGGCGCCCTGCGGCGGCCTGGCATGCGGGGCAGCCATCGCGCGGGCCGGCGCCTAGGCGCTGCCTGTCGTGCGGCGCAGGCCTGCCAGCGCCTCGACGAGGTCCATCTTGGTGACGATGGTGAGCAGGTGGCGCCGGCTGTCCACCACGAGGCCGGCCAGGTCTTGCGCGAAGAGCTCCGGCAGGTGCCCGGCCGGCGCGTCGATGCCGATCGTGGTGACGTTGCGCACCATCACCTCGGCCACCGTGGTCTGCGCGGTGGCGTGGCCCTCGACCAGGCGCGTGAGCACGTCGCTCTCGGTGACGATGCCCGCCAGGCGCTCGCCCTCCAGCACCGGGACCTGCGAGATGCCGCGCTCCTTCATGCGGGCCACGACCTGGCCCACCGTGTCGCCGCCCTGCGCCGTGACCAGCGTCTTGGGGGGCAGGCGCGCGACGATGTCGCGCACGCTGAGCGACTCCCACGTCGTCTCGGCAAAGCCGTTCTCGCGCATCCAGCGCTCGTCGAGGAACTTGGACATGTAGTTGCGCACGCCGTCGGCGAGGATCACCACGATGCGCTTGCCGGGCCCGAGCCGGCGCGCCACCTCGACGGCCGCCCAGGTGGCCGAGCCGCACGAGCCGCCGCACAGCAGGCCCTCCTGGCGGATCAGGCGCCGGGCCATGTGGAACGAGGGGCGGTCTTCGGTCTTGACCCACTCGTCCACCAGCGAGCGGTCGAGCACGTCGGGGATGAAGTCGTAGCCGATGCCCTCCACCTTGTAGGGCGCGATGGGGCCCGGGCCGGCCAGGATGCTGCCCACCGGGTCCACGCCCACGATGCGGCAGGCGGGCACGTGGCGCTTGAGGTAGCGCGCCACGCCGGTGAGCGTGCCGCCGGTGCCGGCCGTGGCCACGAAGGCATCCAGCCGGCCGTCGCAGGCCTCGACGATCTCGCGCGCCGTCGTCTCCTCGTGCGCGCGCGGGTTCTCCGGGTTGCCGTACTGGTCGAGCACGTGCGCGTCGGGCAGCAGCGCCTGCAGCTGCTTGGCCACGCCCAGGTGGCTCTCGGGGCTGTCCCAGGCCGCCTCGGTGGGGGTGCGGATGATCTCGGCGCCCAGCGCCTCGAGCACCACCTGCTTCTCGCGGCTCATCTTCTGCGGCATGGTGATGACCATGCGGTAGCCGCCCACGGCAGCCGCCAGCGCCAGGCCGATGCCCGTGTTGCCGCTGGTGGCCTCGATGAGCGTGTCGCCCTTCTTGACGCGCCCGGTGGCCTCGGCCACCTCCAGCATGCGCTTGGCGATGCGGTCCTTGATGGAGCCGCCCGGGTTCATGAACTCGCACTTGGCCAGGATCTCGCAGCCGGTCTCCTTGCCCACCTTGCGCAGCCGCACCAGCGGCGTGTTGCCCACGGCCTGCATGATGTGGTCGAGGATCTTGGCCTGCGGCATGGGCGCCTCCTGCACGGCGATGGGCGCCCACCCTACCGCCGCCCCGTCCCGGGCGCGGCGCGGCGCGGCGCTCAGCGCGCCGCCTGCTCGGGCGGCAGCCGCCGGCGCAGCGGCAGGTCGAGCCAGGCCTTGCCGGCGCGCGCCGCCTCGCGGGCGTCGCCGGCCGCCGAGGCCTGGAAGGCACGCCCGGCCAGCGCCAGCGCGCGGCGCGCCTCGGCCACGCCCGGCTCGCCCAGCCTGTCGAGCAGCACGCCGCCTAGCGTGCCCCACAGCAGGATGCGCGTGCTGGGCCGCGCGCCCTCGGCCTCGGCCCGCGCCCCCAGCCGGCGCAGCCCTGCGAGGTCGCCCTCGCCGGCGGCCAGGCGCGCCAGCGCCTCGAGGGCCTCGTCGGCCTGCCAGGGGAGCTCGCGCCGGGCCAGGCGTGCGGCCTGCTCCCAGCAGCCGGCGGCGGCGGCCAGGTCGCCCTCGGCCTCCAGCCGGCTCGCCTGCAGGTCGCAGCGCGCGGCCCGCTCGGGCTCGTGCAGCGGCGTCTGCTGCGTCGCCCAGGCTTCCAGCGCGGCGGCCGCGTGCACGCGTCCTTGCTCGCGCAGCACGCGAGCCTCGGCAGCCAGCGCGCGCAGCACCAGCGGATCGCGCGCGTGCGTCGCGTGGCGCACGGCGCGGTAGGCCCGCACGCGCGTGCGCCAGGGCTGCGCGCCCAGCTGGCGCGTGCGCTCCCAGGCCTCGCGCGCCTCGGCGGGACCGGCGCGGGCCGGCTGCGCCAGGCTGCCCAGCAGCAGCGCGGCCCACAGCGCGGCGCGCAGAGAGTCCCACAGAGAGGCCAGCCGTCTGCGGTCGGCGCGCACGCCGGAGGCCCTGCCCGGCGCGGGAAGTCGCTGCGGCCTAGGGCGCATGCGCCGGCTTCCCGCCAGGTGCAGGGCCTTGCGCGCCACGCGCGCCGCCCGTCATGCGCGGCACGTGCAGGCGCCCGGGCCCGCGCGCAAGGCGCGGTGCGCGCCGTGCCGGCGCGGGGACGCGCGGCCCGTGCGCTGCCCGGGCCGGCGTGCTGCCGGCGGCCGGCGGCGCCCCGGCTGCAGGCGGCGCCTCTGCTGCAGGCCGCACCCCTGCTGCAGGCTGCGCAGGGCCGGCGGGCCGCAGGCGCGCGCCCGCCGTGCGCGTACGGCGCGTGCTGCACGGGCCGGCCTCGCCGCAGCCGCTGGCCTGGCTGCGCGCCACCGCGCCATGGCGCGGGCCGTCGCCTGCGCCGGGGCCCAGCCGGCCCGCCAGCGCGCTGCGCAGGTGCTCGCGGGCGCGCACCAGGCGCATCTTCACGCCGCCGCGCGTGGTGCCCAGCAGCTGGGCGGTGCGCTCGAGGTCGTAGCCCTGCAGGTAGTGCAGCTCGACGGCGGCGCCGTAGCCGCGCGGCAGCGCCTGCACGGCCTCGCGCAGCAGCTGGTGCGTGGCGCCTTGCTCGCGCACCACGTCGGGCGCCGCCTCGCCGGCCCCCGTGCGCCACGGCTGCAGCGCCTCCGGCACGGGCAGGGCCGAGAGCTGGGCCATGGGGCGGCCGCGCCAGGCGTGCTTGCGCCGCCACGAGGCGGCGCGGCAGCGCGTGACGCGGAAGCACCAGCTGCGCAGGTGGTCCGCATCGCGGAAGCGCGTGCGCTGGCCCCAGGCGGCCACGCAGGTCTCCTGCACGGCGTCGCGGCTGGCATGGCCGTCGCCGCGCAGCAGCGAGGAGGCGAAGCGCACGAGGTCGCCCTCGAGCGCGGCAAACGCGCGGCAGAAGGCCTCCTGCTCGCCGTACGGTGCAGCGTGCGGCGCAAGCGGAGGCGTGGAATGGTTCAACGCCACGGATCGGCTCCGTGGCCCCGTGCCCTGGCCCACGCCACCCTCGCGCGCAGGCGCGCGCCGGTCACGCGGGACAAGGCATCCCTGCACGCAGCATCGCGCGCCTCGCCCGCGGCGGTCAAGGGCCCGGTGTCGGCCTGCCGGCTGCGGCAGGTGTCCTCGCAGGGGGGCACGGCGGGATGGGGGCACGGCGGCATGCGGCAGCGGGCAGGCGGCAGCGGGCCAGGGAGCGTCCCGGCGCCCGTGCATGGCCTGCCCGCCGCCTGCCAGGGAGCGGCCCAGCGCCCGCTCGGTGCCAGCTGGCGGCCGCCGCCGAGGCCTGCGGCGGCCGCCCTGCCCGCCGTCGGCCTGCCCCTGGCCGCCCCAGGGCTGGCCTACGGGTGCCCTCTGGCTGCCCTCTGGCTGCCCTCTGGATGGCAGGGGGCGGCGCATGGTTTGCTCTCCCCCCCTGTCGTCTCCCCACGAGGGCCCCTCGGGGCCTCTGTGGGGGCCCCCAGGGTCCCCCGCGTCCTTCCCGGAGCACCTGATGCCTGCCGCCTGCCCTGCCCGTCCGGCCCTGCTGCGCACCTGCCTCGCCGCCCTGCTGGCCCTGCTGCTGGCTCCGGCGCTGGCCCCGTGGCTGGGCGTGGGCCAGCCGGCACAGGCGCGCGCCGAGGGCGAGGCCCCGGGCAACGCTGCCGGCGTGGCCACGGTGGACGTGCCCGACCTCGCCGGCCGCGGCGTGGACGACGCGCGCCACGCCCTCGAGGCGCTGGGCCTGCAGCCGGTGCTGGTGCCGGTGGCCGGCCCCGCGGTGGACGTGGTGGAGCGCCAGGAGCCGCCGGCCGGCAGCCGCCTCGCGCCCGGCGCGCAGGTGATGCTGCGCCACGGCATCGCGCTGCGGCTGGAGACGCGCGTGCCGGCCGTGGTGGGCCGCCTGATGGCCGACGTGGGCGCCGACCTCGAGGGCGCCTACGCGCTCGAGGTGGAGGTGGTGGTGGATCCTGCGCGCCAGGAGGGCGAGATCCTCGCGACGCGCCCGGCGGCGGGCGAGGCGCTGTGGTACCGCGGCGTGCTGGCGCTCAAGGTGGCCTCGGTGGCGCCGCCGGCCTACCCGACCTCCATCGTGCCCGCGCTGGTGGGGCTGGAGGAGCAGGAGGCCGTGCAGCAGGTGCTCTCCAGCGGGCTGCGCGCCAGCGTGGAGGTGCGCCGCGACCCGTCCACGCCCGCCGGGCGCGTGATCTCGCAGGAGCCGGCCTCGGGCGCCGAGATGGTGTCCGGCGGCACCGTGTTCCTGCGCGTGTCGGGCGACCCGCTGCCCGAGCTGCCGCCCGAGCTGCCGGTGCTAGTGCCGCCGCTGCTGGGCATGGAGATGAACGCGGCGCTGGGCACGGCGCAGGCGCAGGGCTTCGTGCCCACGGTGGTGTTCCAGGCGCAGGCCGGGGCCGCGCCCTGGACCGTGCTGGCGCAGGAGCCGGCGCCCGGCGCGCCGTCGCGTGCGGGCGCGGTGCTGGCCCTGACGGTGGCGCTGCCGGCGGCGCAGCCGGTGCAGGTGAGCGTGCCGTCGCTGGCGGGGCTGGCCGAGGCGCACGCTGCGGCCCTGCTGCAGTCGCTGGGGCTGGGCGTGGCCTGGGTGCGCGAGCCCTCGGGCTGGCCGGCGGGCCTGGTCTTCGCGCAGGCCCCGGCGGCCGGCTCGCTGCTGCCGGCGCGCAGCATCGTGAGCGTGCGTGTCTCGACGGGCGGCCCGCCGCCCGTGGCCAGCGCCGTGGTGCCCTCGCTGGTGGGGATGGACCCGCTGCAGGCCTGGCTGCGCGCGCTGGCGGCGGGCTTCTCGCCGCGCGGCCTCAAGCACCTCGCGCCCGGCCTGCCGGTGGACAAGGTGGACGCGCAGTCGCCCGCGCCGGGCAGCGTGCTGCCGCGCGGCAGCGAGCTGCGCTTCTTCACGCCGCTGTCGGCGCGCGTGCCCGACCTCTCGGGCCTGACGCGCTCGCAGGCCATCGCGGCGCTGGAGGCCGCCGGCTTCAACGCGCAGCCGCAGGGCCCGCAGTTCGGCATCGGCACCACGCTGGTCACCGCGCAGGCGGTGGCCGCCGGGCGCGAGCTGGCGCGCGGCTCGCTGGTGCGCTTCACCTACATCTTCACCGTGGGCGGCGGCCTGCCGGCCAAGGTGGCCGTGCCCAGCCTGGTGGGCCTGACGAAGGAGGCCGCCGCCAGCGCGCTGCAGGCTGTGGGCCTGGGCATCCGCCTCGTGCGCGAGGGCCCCGTGCAGCCCGGGCTGGGCACGCGCGTGACCGTGCAGGCCCCGGCGCCCGGCACGCTGCGGCTGGTGGGCTCGCTGGTGGACGTCACCTACGTCGAGGTGGCCGGCGTGGGCCCGCTGCCGCCGTTGCCCTTCGTGACGGTGCCCGACCTCGCGGGCCTGAGCCTGCAGCTGGCCGAGGGCCGGCTGGGCCAGGCCGGCCTGCGCGCAGCCTTCGAGCGCCAGGGCCCGGCGCGCCCCGGCGACGGCACGCGCGTGCTGTCGCAGTCGCCCGCGGCCGGCGTGCGCGTGCTCAGCGGCACCACCGTGCGCGCGGTCTACGAGGAGGTGCTCTCGCTGCTGCCGCCCGCGGGCACGGTGAGCGTGCCCGACCTGGTGGGCGCCACGCGCGAGGATGCGCAGCTGCGCCTGCAGCAGCGCGGCCTGCAGGGGCAGTTCGAGCGCCAGGGCGCGGTGCTGCCGGGCAACGGCACGCGCATCATCTCGCAGGCGCCGGCGGCCGGCACGCGCGTGCTGCCCGGCAGCACCGTGCGCGCCACCTTCGTGGAGGTGCTCTCGCTGGAGCCCCAGCCGCTGCGGCGCGCGGTGCCCAGCCTGGTGGGCATGACGCGCGAGGCCGCGCAGGACGCGCTGCAGGCGCTGGGCCTGCAGGCGCAGCTCGAGCGCCAGGGCCCGGTGGTGGCCGGGCAGGGCACGCGCGTGGTGTCGCAGTCGCCGGCGGCCGGCACGCAGGTGTTCGCGGGCAGCACGGTGCGCGTCACCTACATCGAGGTGCTCTCGCCGGTGGTGCTGCCGCCCGTGCAGCCGCTGCTGGCCACCGTGCCCTCGCTGCAGGGCCTGCGCCTCTCCGAGGCCCGCCCGCAGCTGGAGGCGCTGGGCCTGCAGGTGGCGGTGGTGGGCCCCGCGGGCCTGCCGGCGCGCCTGCGCGTGGTGGGGCAGTCGCCCGCCGCCGGCGCGCGCGTGGCGCGCGGCAGCACGGTGCGCCTGACGGTGGTGCTCATCCCCTGAGCGCGCGCGCGGCTGCGCGTGCGGCTGCGCGTGGGCCGCTGTGCGGCCGGCTGCGCGGCCGGCTGACTCGTGGGCTAGGGCAGGATGATGCGGCTGGGGCCGCTGGCGGGCGGCTCGTCGCGCCTGGGCGCGCCATGGTCGCCATGGCCGTGGCCGCCGTGCCCCTCGTCGCCGTGGTCGCAGTCGGGGCCGTGCTCGTGGGGCTCGGCGCCCTGCACGCCGTCGAGGGCCGCCGAGATCGACATGGAGACCTGCTCCATCATCTGGGCGAACTCGGCGTTGGCGCGCAGCAGGTCCACCAGCACCACGCTGTTGCGCACCTGCTGCTCGAGGGCGGCCAGCGACTGCTTCATGGGCGCCTCGACGGGCCGGCCCACGCGCATCAGGTCCTCGACGTCCTGCAGCGCCTCGACGTAGCGCTGCTGCAGCTTCCTGTCGGCGGCCGAGGCGTCCAGCGCCGCGCGGGCGCGCTTGAGCGCCGCGGTGCGGGGATCGGCGGCCAGTGCCGCGGCCAGGGACTGCGTGAGGTCGGGGATCGTGCTCATCTCGTAAAGGCTACGCGCAGGGCCGCGGGCGCGCGCCACCCCGACCGACCGGGGCGGCCCGTGGGCGGCTAGGCTGCAGGCATGAGCACCCCGCCTGGCCTGCCCGGATTGCCCATCCCGCCCGCCGGCGCGCCGGCCCTGCTCGCACGGCGCGCCGTGCAGGGCAGCGCTGCGGCGGCCGTGGCGTGGGCGTGGCTGGCGCAGGGACGCGGCGCGCTGGCCTCGCCCCCGGGCGCGGCGCCTGCGCCTGCCGCGCCGGCCGGGCCCGTGCCCGCCGCTGCGCCGGTGCTTGGCTTCGCGCCCGTCGCCGCCACGCGCGCCGACGCGCTCACGCTGCCGCCGGGCTATGCGCAGCGCGTGCTGTTCGCGTGGGGCGATCCCGTGGTGGCCGGCGCGCCGGCGTGGGATCCCGCCGCGACGCAGGATGCCGCGGCGCAGGCCCTGCAGGCCGGCACGCACCACGACGGCATGGAACTGTTCGAGGTGCGCGACGCCGCCGGCGCGCGCCACTGGCTGCTGGCCGTCAACCACGAGTACCTCGACCCGGGCCTGCTGCACGGCGACCCGGGCCTGCCGCCCGCGCAGCGCGCGCAGAAGGGCATGCAGGCCGTGGGCGTGAGCGTGATCGAGGTGCGCCCGCGCGGCGACGGCAGCTGGGAGCAGGTGCCGGGCTCGCGCTGGGGCCGGCGCGTGACGGCCACCACGCCCATGGAGCTGGTGGGCCCCGCGGCCGGCTCGCCCCTGCTGGCCACGCGCGCCGACCCCAGCGGGCGCGCCGTGCGCGGCACGCTGGGCAACTGTGCCGCCGGCCGCACGCCGTGGGGCACCTACCTCACCTGCGAGGAGAACTTCCCCTACTGGTTCGTGCGCACGCGCGGCGCGGCCACGGCCGGCGAGCGCGCCTACGGCATCACGGCCGAGGGCCGCGGCTACGGCTGGCACCTGGCCGACCCGCGCTTCGATGCCGCCGAGGAGCCCCACGAGGCCGCACGCTTCGGCTGGGTGGTGGAGGTGGACCCCTGCGACCCCTCCAGCACGCCGCGCAAGCACACGGCGCTGGGCCGCTTCAAGCACGAGAACGCCTGCGTGGTGGCGCGGCCCGGCCAGCCGCTGGTGGCCTACATGGGCGACGACGAGCGCTTCCAGCACCTCTACAAGTTCGTCTCCGCCGGCCGGCTGGCCGCCGACGGGGAGGGCCCGCGCGACCTGCTCGAGCAGGGCACGCTGTACGTGGCGCGCTGCGACGCCGACGGCACCGGCCGCTGGCTGCCGCTGGTGCAGGGCCAGCCGGGCCTGACGGCCGCCGAGGGCTTCGCCACGCAGGCCGACGTGCTGGTGCATGCGCGGCTGGCGGCGCGCGCGGTGGGGGCCACGCCCATGGACCGGCCCGAGTGGATGGCCGTGCACCCCGGCAGCGGCCGCGTGGTGGTGGCGCTCACCTACAACGAGAAGCGCGGCGCGCCGGGCCAGCCGGGCGCCGACGCCGCCAACCCCGCGGCGCCCAACCTCTACGGCCACGTGCTGGGGCTGGAGGAGCAGGGCGGCGATGCGGCCGCGCTGGCCTTCCGCCACGCGCTGGTGGTGCGCTGCGGGCCCGAGGCGCGCGCCGAGGGCGCGCCGGCGGGCACGCCTGCCGTGGCGCTGGGCGCACCCGACGGCCTGCACGTGGACGCGCGCGGCGTGCTGTGGATCCAGACCGACGCGCCGTCCCGCGCGCTGGCCGGGCCCGTGGGCGCCGCCTTCCCCAACAACCAGGTGGTGGCGCTCGACCCGGCCACGCGCGAGCTGCGCCGCTTCCTGGTGGGCCCGGTGGGCTGCGAGATCACGGGTTTGTTCGTGACGCCCGACCTGCGCACGCTGTTCGTCAACGTCATGCACCCCGGCGAGCCCGAGGACGGGCGCGACGCCTACGCGCCCGGCGACACGGCCTGGAGCAGCAGCTGGCCGCTGGGCGACGGGCGCTCGCGCCCGCGCTCGGCCACGGTGTGCATCTGGCGCCCCGACGGCCAGCCCGTGGGGGCCTGAGCGCGGCTCAGGCGCCACGCCCGCCGCGCTTGCGGGCGCCCGGGGCGGGGCCCGGGCCCGCCGCCGGCGCCTCGGGCGCCGGGGCCGCCACTGCCGCCGGGGAGGGTGCGTGCGCCGCGGGCGCCTTGCGCACGACGTAGCCCTGCGGGCCCACGTCCACCTCGACGGCATCGCCCGCGCCCAGCTCGCCGGCCAGGATGCGCGTGGCCAGCGCGTTCTGCAGCGTGCGCTGCACCAGCCGCTTGAGGGGCCGGGCGCCGTAGGCGGGGTCGAAGCCCTCCTCGGCCAGCAGGTCGCGCGCCGCCTCGCTCACGTGCAGCGACAGGCCGCGCTCCACCACGCTGCGCGCCAGGCGCTCGAGCTGGATGTCCACGACGCGGCGCAGCTGCGCGCGGTCCAGCCGCCGGAAGGTGACCACCTCGTCGATGCGGTTGAGGAACTCGGGGCGGAAGTGGCCGCGCAGCGCAGCCTGCACGCGCTGCTGGATGGCGGCCTCCGAGAGGTCGGGCTCCACCAGCGCCTCGCTGCCCAGGTTGCTGGTCAGGATCAGCACGCTGTTGGTGAAGTCCACCGTGCGGCCCTGCCCGTCGGTGAGCCGGCCGTCGTCGAGCACCTGCAGCAGGGCGTGGAACACCTCGGGGTGCGCCTTCTCCACCTCGTCGAGCAGCACCACCGAGTAGGGGCGCCGGCGCACGGCCTCGGTGAGCTGGCCGCCCTCCTCGTAGCCCACGTAGCCGGGCGGCGCGCCCACCAGGCGCGCCACGCTGTGCCGCTCCTGGTACTCGCTCATGTCCAGCCGGACCAGCGCCTTCTCGTCGTCGAAGAGGAACTCGGCCAGCGCGCGCGCCAGCTCGGTCTTGCCCACGCCCGTGGGACCCACGAAGAGGAAGGAGCCCACCGGCCGCGTGGCCTCGGCCAGCCCGGCGCGGCTGCGGCGGATGGCGTCGGCCACGGCCGAGACGGCCGCGTCCTGGCCCACCACGCGCAGGCGCAGGCGCTGCTCCATCTGCAGCAGGCGCTGGCCCTCCGACTCGAGCATGCGGCTCACGGGGATGCCGGTCCAGCGCGCCACCACCTCGGCCACCTCTTCCTCGCCCACCTCCTCCTTGAGCAGGCGCTGCAGGCCGGGGCGCGCCAGCCGGGCCTCGGCCCCGGCCACCTGGCGGCCCAGCTGCGGCAGCACCTCGTAGCGCAGGCGGGCGGCCTCCTCGAGCTTGCCCTGGCGCTCGAGCAGCGCCTGGCGCTCGCGCGCCTCCTCGGCCTCGGCCTTGAGCTTGCGCAGCGCCTCGAGCTCGGCGCGCTCGCCCTGCCACTGGGCCGTGAGGCGCCTCTCCTGCACGCGCTCGTCGGCCAGCTCGCGCTCGAGCGCGCCCAGCCGCTCCTGGCTGGCGCGATCCTTCTCCTTCTGCAGCGCGATGCGCTCCATCTCCAGGCGCGCCACGCCGCGCTGGAGCACGTCCAGCTCCTGCGGCACGGAGTCGATCTCCAGCCGCAGGCCGCTGGCGGCCTCGTCCACGAGGTCGATGGCCTTGTCGGGCAGCTGGCGGGCGGGCAGGTAGCGCGTGGAGAGGCGCACGGCGGCCACGATGGCCGCGTCCTGGATGCGCACGCCGTGGTGGCGCTCGTAGCGCTCCTTGAGGCCGCGCAGGATGGCGATGCTCTCCTCGCTGCCGGGCTCCTCCACGAACACGGGCTGGAAGCGCCGCTCGAGGGCCTTGTCCTTCTCGACGCGCTTGCGGTACTCGTCGAGCGTGGTGGCGCCGATGCAGTGCAGGTCGCCGCGCGCCAGCGCCGGCTTGAGCAGGTTGGCGGCGTCGGCCGCGCCCTCGGCCTGGCCGGCGCCCACGATGGTGTGCAGCTCGTCGATGAACAGCACGACGTCGCCGCCGGCAGCCTCGATCTCCTTGAGCACCGCCTTCATGCGCTCCTCGAACTCGCCGCGGTACTTGGCGCCGGCCAGCAGCTGGCCCAGGTCGAGGGCCAGCAGCCGGCTGCGCTTGAGCGCCTCGGGCACGTCGCCGGCCACGATGCGCCGCGCCAGGCCCTCGGCGATGGCCGTCTTGCCCACGCCGGGGGCGCCGATCAGGACCGGGTTGTTCTTGGTGCGGCGCGAGAGCACCTGCATGACGCGCCGGATCTCGGGGTCGCGCCCGATGACCGGGTCGATCTTGCCGTCGCGGGCGCGGGCCGTGAGGTCCACGCAGTACTTCTCCAGCGCCGCGAAGCGCGCCTCGGGCGTGGCGTCGGTGACGCGCTGGCTGCCCTTGACCTGCGCGAGGGCCTGCTCCACCTCCTTGCGCCCGGCGCCGTGGCTGCGCAACAGCTCGCAGGCCCCGCCGGCGCCCTCGGCCAGGATGCCCAGCAGCAGGTGCTCGGTGGACACGTACGCGTCGCCGGCGGCGCGCGAGGCCTTCGTGGCCGCCTCCAGCACCCCCGACAGGCGCCGGCCCAGCGCCGGCGGCTGGCCGCCCCGGGCGCGCGGCAGCGGCTCGAGCAGCCGCGCGCTGAGCGTGACGAGGTCCTGCAGCGGCGCCCCGGCCTTCTGCAGCACGGCCGGCACGATGCCCTCGGGCTGCACCAGCAGCTCGTGCAGCAGGTGCTCGGGCAGCACCTCCGGGTGGCCCTCGGCGCTGGCGCGCGCGTGGGCCTCCTGCAGGGCTTCCTGGCTCTTCTGGGTGAAGCGGTCGAGGTTCATGGGGCGGGCGTCCTGTCCGGTCGCGCGCCAGGCAGGCAGGAGCCCGCCTGGCGCGCAGGGTGCCGGGGAGATGGGGGAGAGAGAGGGAGGGGCGTAGAGAGGGCGAGCGAGGGCGAGGCTTGGAGCAGGGCGCGGCCGGCGCCGGCCCTACTTCACCTTCAGCGTCTTGGGCTTGGCCTTCTCGCTCTTGGGGATGTGGACCGTGAGCACGCCGTCCTTGAACGTGGCCTCGGCCTTCTCGGCGTCCACGCCCTTGGGCAGCGCGAGCGAGCGCTGGAACGAGCCGTAGGAGCGCTCCACGCGGTGCCAGCCCTTGCCCTCCTGCTCCTCCTCGCGCTTCTTCTCGCCCGAGATGCTCAGCGTGTTGTTCTCCAGCGTGATCGTCACGTCCTCCTTGGCCACGCCCGGCAGCTCGGCGTGCACCTGGTAGGCGCCCTCCGTCTCCGACACGTCCAGCGCCGGCTTGAGCATGCGGTCCACCTCGCCGCTGCCGAACGCGTCCGGCCAGCGCGGGAAGGTCATCCAGTCCTCCAGCAGGCGCCCGAAGGGCGTCAGCTCAGCGCCCTCGCGGCGCACAGGTCGGGGCAAGCTCGTCATCGCAGTTCCTCCACGGCGGTGCCGCTTCCCGGCACGGCCACCCCTCCCCAAGCAAGGCGCGGGCCATCTCCCGCGCGGCCCGCCCCAGCCGGCCCTGCCGGCGGCTCCTCCGGCCCCTGCGCAGCCTGAATCGCCCGATAGGTTGGTTTCCCGAGCTGCCAGGCCACCGCCGCCGTGCAGGAATGGCACCCGCGGCCGGGCACCTTGCCAGCCCGGCATGCCGTCGTGCGCGCGAGACGCTTGGCGTTCCAAGGCCGGTGCGCGCAGCCCTCGCCGGGGCGCAGCCGGGGCCGCCAGCGTGTGGGGCGCGCGCGTGGGCGGCGGGGCAGGGCGTGCTCGCGCGCTGCGGCGCCGGGGTGCTGCGGCGCGTGCCGCCCTGCGCGGCTCAGCGGACGTAGAAGCCGAAGCGGTAGGTGAGGGTCTTGGACTGGCCGGGCTCGAGGGTGAGGTCCCAGGCGATGTCGCTGTGGTTGTTGACGGCGTAGGCGCCGCCGGTCCAGTCCTCGGCCTTGAGGTCGTTGACCACGATGCGGCCCTGGTCGGAGGCTTCCTCGACCTTGCCGCCCACCGAGACGGTCACGCGCAGGGGCGAGGCTTCCTTGCGGAAGGAGGTCGCCGTGACGGTGCCCTGCTTGACCACCAGCGAGTAGGACTCGCCGGACCACGCGATGGCGTTGGGGCGTCGCTCCAGCTCGCGCTCCTCGTAGCGCCCGCGCAGGTCCACGGCGACGGTCATGGGCAGCAGGGTCTTGCCGCCCGGCGAGGTGTAGCGCAGCACGTCCTGGCCCAGGGGCAGGTCGCCCTTGAGCAGCAGGGCGGCGCCGGTCGTCCAGGGCTGCGTGCCCGTGTTGGCGAGCTCGAGCTCGTGCCACACCAGGCTGGCCGGGGCCGGCCGGGCGCCGCGGGTGGGCGCGGCCGAGGCGGCCTTGGCGCTCTGGTAGACGTGCTCGCCCGAGCGCTGGTTGCGCACGACTTCCACGTCCAGCGTGTAGAGGTGGCGCAGCGGCGCGGTCGCCTGCCAGAGGGGCACGCTGGCCCGCGCGCCGCGCGCGAGGTCCACGCGCCCCACCGCGTGCACGAACAGGTCCTGCTCGCTGCGGCCTGCGAGCTCGGCCGGCGTCGCCGGGGCCGTGTCGCCTTCCTGCACGGCCATGTCCGACTGCTCGTTGCCGAAGGAGCGCATCGAGTTGGAGAGCATCTGCTGCGCCAGCTGCGGCGCGGCCGACTGCAGCGCGCCGCGCATGGCGCGCTCCAGGCTGAGCGGCGAGACCACGTCGCGGAAGCGGAAGGAGGGCACGCCGACGACGAGGTCCACGGCGGCGCCCGCGAGGTCCTCGGCCTCGTTGAGGATCTCGCCCTGCAGCGCGAGGCGCGCGTCGGCCTCGAGCGCCCCGCTCACGCGGTAGGTGGGGATCCAGCGCAGCCCCTCGGCGAAGTAGAGCAGGCGCAGGCTGGCGGGCTTGCCCGCCGACGCCGCCCCGAAGTCGAAGGTCAGGCGCTTGGCGCGGCGCACGACGCGTTCCGTGAGCAGCGTGCGGGTGGCGAGGTCCTTGCCGGAGCCGGTGCGCACCTCGGCCAGCGGCAGCACCAGGCGCGTGTCGCCCGACTGCAGCACGACCAGCTGCCCGCCGCGGGGCGTGACCTCCGTGACGGTCTCGCCTGCCGGCCCGGCCTCGGGGCCGGCCGGCTCGGGCTCGGGCGGCGCGGCCTGCTCGAGCACCTCCAGCACGCCCTCGACGTCGGGCGCGTTCTCGCGCACGAGCCCCAGCGTGACGCGCCGGCCCACGTTGGCGCGCAGCAGGTCGAGCGTCGTCACCGCGGCCGCCTCCCGCGTGCGCATGGTGCGCGTCGCGTGCCAGGCCGAGCGCATGGAGAGCACGCGCTCGTCGCCTGTCCCGGTCACGGCCCACACGCAGCCCAGCACGGCGGCGTCGGGCACGGCGTCGGTGAAGACCTGCCCGCGCTCGTCGGCCGTGCCCGTGGCGGCCTTCACGTACAGCGCATAGCCGTCCTTGAAGATCGCCACCCGCTCGGTGGCCAGCGTGAGGCGTCCCGGCTCCGCCGCCGCCGCGGCGGCCGGCGGGTCGCCGGCCACGGCAGGGCCAAGGCCGGCCAGCAGGCCCAGCGCCGCCAGCCCCGCCAGCCTCGCCACCCGGCAGGCCGTGCGTCGCACGCTGCCGCCCCGGACGTTCGTGCTGCGCATGGCGTGGGCCTCCGGGGAGCGAGGACGGCCAGCCTAGCCCAGTGGGCTCACGGGCGCGCGGGGCCGGCCATGGGGATGGGCGGCATCGCCCGCAGCCGCGCACGAGCGGCGCAGGCCCCCGGCGCGAGCTAGTCCGGCGTGCGGAACGGCTCGAGCGCGCGCAGCAGCAGGGCGCGGGTGGCGGGCGTGGCCTCGGTGAGGGGCAGGCGCAGGGCGCCGTCCTCGAGCAGCCCCAGGGCCAGCAGGGCGGCCTTGCAGGGGATGGGGTTGGGCTCGACGAAGAGGGCGTGGTGCAGGGGCGCGAGGCGCTCGTGGAGCGCGAGGGCCTGCGGGAAGCGGCCCTCGAGGGCCAGGCGCACCATGCTGGCCAGCGGGTGGGGGAGCACGTTGCTGCTGACGCTGATGGCCCCGACGGCGCCCAGCGCGATCATGGGCAGGGTGAGGCCGTCGTCGCCCGAGAGCACCGGCACGCGCGCCGCGAGGCGCAGGTCGGTGACGCGCGCCACGCTGCCCGTCTCCTTGATGGCGAGGATGCCGCCGGCCTCGGCGCAGCGGCGCACGGTGTCGACCTCGATGGCGACCACGGAGCGGCCGGGGATGTGGTAGAGCACGGCCGGCAGGCCGCCGCGGTCCACGATGGCGCGCACGTGGCGGTAGATGCCCTCTTGCGTGGGCTTGCTGTAGTAGGGCGTCACCACGAGGCAGGCGTCGGCGCCGGCCTTGCGCGCCTCCTGCGTGAGGTGCACCGAGTGGTGCGTGTCGTAGGTGCCCGTGCCGGCCACGACGGGCACGCGCCCGCGGGCCGCCTCCACCGTGGCCTCGATCACGGTGCGGCGCTCGGCGTCGGAGAGCGTGGGCGACTCGCCGGTGGTGCCGCAGGGCACGAGGAAGGTGATGCCGGCCTCGACCTGCGCCTGCACCAGCCGCTGCAGCGCGGGCACGTCCACCTGCCCGCCGCGGAAGGGCGTGACCAGCGCGGTGCCGCAGCCGCGCAGCACGAGGGCCTTGGACGGCGTGGCGGCCGTGGTGGGCGTGCCGCTCACGGCGTGTCGTCCCCGCCGGCGGCCGGCGCGTGCGCGGCGAGGTCGCCGCGCAGGTCGCGCACGGCCTGCGCGAGGCCCGTGAACAGCGCGCGGGCCAGCGCTTGGAAGCCCACGTGCACCTCCTCGAGGTCGTCGAGGGCCGCGAGGCGGGCCAGCGTGGGGGCGTCGAGGCCCCCGCCGGCCGTCACGCGCAGGCCCACCTGCCGGGCGGTGCTGGCGGCCTGCCCCAGGGCGCGGAACTCCTGCCAGCGGCGCGCGTCCTGCGACGCGGCGGCCAGCGCCCGCGTGTCGAGGTCGGCCCACGCGGCCCCGGCCTCGTTGGCCAGCAGCACGGCCTGCTCGGTGGGGGGCACGCGCAAGGCCACGGAGAGCCCGCCGGCGCCCAGCCGCTCCAGCAGGGGCGCGAGCGCCGCCGCGCCGGGGCCGGCCTCGCGCGGCACCACGCACACGCGCTCGGGCCGGATGCGCAGCGCGGCCTCGACGGCCGTGGCCTCGGGCGGGATGTCCAGCAGCAGGGCACCGTCGAGGCGGCGCCGCAGGTCGGCGGCCTCGGCCTCGTCGCCGAGCGTGAGGCGCACGCCGCTGGCCCCGCCCAGCAGCGCGGCATGGGCCAGCGCGTGCAGGTCGGGCGTCTTGGCGCCGGGCGCACGGCGCAGGGCGGCGAAGGGGTCGAGGCTCACGACGAGGCGCAGCATGGCCCCAGCCTACCGCCCGCCGGCCCCCGGCGGCTGCGCGTGGCGCGCGGGCCCGGCCCGCCCTCGGGTAGGACAGGTGCATGCGCATCCTCGCCGGTCGCTTCAAGGGCCGCGCGCTGCCCGTGCCGCCGCAGGCGCGGCCCGCCGGCGCGCGCCTGCGCACCAGCCTCTTCGGCGTGCTGGGCGCCACGCTCGAGGGCGCGCGCGTGCTGGACGTGTGCGCCGGCGCGGGCGGGCTGGGCCTGGAGGCGCTCTCGCGCGGCGCCGCCCGCGTCACGCTGCTGGAGCGCGATCCCGCCAGCGTGCGCATGCTCGCGGCGTGGATCGAGCGCGTGGGCGCGCACGCACAGGCCGAGGCCCTGCGCTGCGACGTGCTGGCGCGCGCCTGGCCGCAGGGTCCCTTCGACCTCGTGCTGCTGGACCCGCCCTTCGAGTTCTGGGCCGACACGCGCGCGCTGGGCCTGCTGGACCGCGCCGCCGAGGTGCTGGCGCCCGGCGGCCGCGCGGTGCTCAAGCTGCCCACGCGGCAGGTGCTGCCGCTGGGCCCGCGCTGGCGCCTGCTCGAGCGGCGCGCGGCCGGCGACGCCGCCTTCGCGCTGCTGGAGGCGCTGCCGGCGCGCGGCACGGCCTAGGCCACGGGCGCCGGGGCCTCGCGCGCGCCTGCGGGCCGCGCTCCCGTGCCCCCGCGCTCCTGCGCGCCCTGCCGCTGGGCGCAAGAAATGGCCTCCGGCGTGGTGTCGGTCAAGGGCCCGGGCGTGGGGTCCGATCCAACCCAGAAGCCGGCGCCCCAAGCGCCCGGCAGCGGGGGTCGATCCCCCGTAGACTGCCCCCCAGTGGCC
>JBJTIJ010000337.1:0-8170 GCA_046094945.1 Planctomycetia bacterium
GGGCGCTCCTGGGCCACCACCACGGTGGATCGGCTGCGCGATCGGGCCAGTGGAGCCCCGCGCCCGCGGCCGGACCCTAGGGCCCGGCGTCGAGGCGCACCGGCACCTGCGGGCCCACGGTCTCGCGCAGCAGGTGGCGCACGATGGCCACGGCGCCCAGCTCCTGCGTGTCGGGGCGCGGGCGGGCGGGTTCCACGGCGATCTCCACCGCGTCGGGCAGCACGCGCACGGCCGACAGGCGCAGGCCCAGGCAGCCCAGCGCCCGGCCGCCGTGCAGCCACACGATGCGCGACACCGGGTGGGCCTCGGGACCCTCGGAGGCGGCCGCCAGCGGGGCCACCTCGTCGATGAGCGTCCACAGGTCGGGCCGGCAGGAGCGGCAGCCCGTGCCGGCGCGGCAGCGCTCGCCCACCTGCTCGGGGGTGCGGGCGCCCTCGCGCACGGCCTGCCGCACCTGCCGGTCGCCCACGCCCAGGCAGCGGCACACCAGCACGCCCACGCCCAGCGGGTCGGCCGGGCGGCCGGCGCTCTCCACGCCCAGGGCGCGCAGGAAGGCCTCGCTCACGAGCCGGCAGCCGCGCTCCACCGCAGCCGGCAGGGCCGGCGCCCCGGGCTGCGGGCCGCGCAGCAGTGCCACGAGGTGCCCGGGCTGCAGGCGCGCAGCCTCCTCGTCGTCCATGCCCTGCGTGGCCGTCACCAGGGCCGAGGCCGGCGCCAGCAGCGCGTGGCTGCCGAAGACGCGCACCATCACCTCGTCGAGCACCGCCCGCCGGCCCGACTCGCGCCAGGCCAGCGTCACGCGCACGCCGCCGCCGCCCACCATGCTGCCCACCTCGCCGGCGGCCTGCGCCAGCGTGACGTCGCCCAGGCCGCGCGGGCGTAGCAGGTGCTCGACGTACGGGGAGGGCAGCGGGGGGATCATGGCATGCAGCCCGGCGATGCGCGGGCCGGGCCCACCATGCCCCGCCCGGCCCGCCAGCCCCACTTCTGCCGGCGCAGGGCGGGGGCTAGGCGCCGAGGTGGGCCGGCGCCGGGATGGGCTCGTCGAGCACCTTGCCCGGGTTGAGCAGGCCGGCGGGGTCGAAGGCCTGCTTGATGGCCCGCATCAGGCCCAGCGCCACGGGGTCACGGCACAGGTGCAGGTGGCGCATGGCCACGCAGCCCACGCCGTGCTCGCCCGTGATCGTGCCGCCCAGGCCCGTGGCCACGCGCAGGATGCCCTCGATGGCCGCCTCCAGCGTCGCGCGCGGGGCCGAGCCCGCGAAGACGTTGACATGGATGTTGCCGTCGCCGGCGTGGCCGTAGGCCACCAGCCGCACGCCGTGGTGCGCAGCCACCTCGCGCACGCCGGCGATGAGCCGGGGCACGGCCGTGGGGGGCACCGAGGTGTCGCACTCCACGTAGGGGCCGATGGCGCGCACGGCCTCGCCGATGGCCTTGCGCACGCTCCACAGCTCCTGCGCGCGCTGCGGCGTGTCGGCCACCAGCACGTCGCTGGCACCGGCCTCCAGCAGCACCTCGCCCAGCACCTGCACCTCGGCCTCGACCTGCGCCTCCTCCATGCCGTCGCACTCGACATAGAGCAGGGCCTCGGCCTCCTGGCCCGGCACGCGGCGGCCCAGGTGGTGCGCCGCCGCCTCGATGGCCGCGCGCTCCATGATCTCCAGCGCCGCGGGCGTCACGCGCGAGCGGTAGACGGCCACGATGCCCTGCGCGGCGGCATCCAGCCCGGGGAAGGGCGCCAGCACGAGGCGGCGCACGCGCGGGGCCGGCACCAGCCGCAGCGTGGCCTCGGTGATGACGGCCAGCGTGCCCTCGCTGCCCACCAGCAGGTGCGTGAGGTCGTAGCCGGCCACGTCCTTCTTGAGCTTGCCGCCGGTGCGGAACACGCTGCCGTCCATGCGCACGGCCTCCAGCGCCAGCACATGGTCGCGCGTCAGGCCGTGCTTGACCGCGTGCGGGCCGCCGGAGTTCTCGGCCAGGTTGCCGCCGATCATGCAGTAGGCGCTGCTGGCCGGGTCGGGCGGGTAGGCCAGCCCGTGCTCGGCGGCCAGCTGGTGGATCGCGCCGGTGAGCACGCCCGGCTGCACCACCAGCATGCGGTTGTCCAGGTCCAGCTCGAGCACGCGGTCCATGCGTTCCAGCGAGAGCACGAGCCCGCCGAACACGGGCAGGGCCCCGCCCGAGAGGCCGCTGCCGGCCCCGCGGGGCGTGACGGGCACGCCCGCCGCGCTGGCCAGCGCCAGCACGGCCGAGACCTCGGCCGTCGAGCCCGGGCACACCACCGCCTCGGGCCGGTAGAGCAGGTCCTCGGTCTCGTCCTGCCCGTAGCGCTCGAGCGCCTCGGCGTCGGCGCGCACGTGCGCCGCGCCCACGGCCTGCGCGAGGCTCTCCCGCAGGCCGGGCGTGACGCGCGCGAAGCGGCGCATGCCGCGGCTAGCGGCGCTGGCGCAGCAGGATGTCCAGCACGTACAGGAACATGATGGCCACCGAGGAGAACAGCTTGAGCGCGCCGAACACGTGCCGGTCGGAGGGCAGGTGCAGCAGCACGTCGCTGGTGTCCTTGAGGATGGCCGCGCCGGCCAGCGCCACCATGATGACGCTGAACCAGGTGCCGAGCTCGAAGCCGAAGATCAGCGCGGCCACGATGGCCAGGAAGGCGCAGAAGAAGCCCCAGCGCACCAGGCCGCGCAGGAAGCTGAAGTCGGTGCCCAGCGTGAAGGCGATGGCCGTCAGGCCGGCGAAGCCCAGCACCGTGATCAGGCCCGCGCTGGTGATGGCGCCCGGCGCATAGGTGTTGGCCACCCACAGGATGGGCACGAAGAGCACGGCCTCGAACACCACGTAGGCGCCCAGAGCCAGGTACTGCATGGGCAGCGAGGCCGAGCGCACCACGACGCGCGTGGCAAACCAGCTCACCAGCAGGAAGCCGCCCACGAACAGCCACAGCAGCACGCGGTTGGCGGCCACGGCGCGCACCATGCCCTCGGCCAGGCCCAGCTTGAACATCAGCAGCTCGACCAGCACGAAGCCCAGCACGGCGCCCAGCAGGTGGCCGTAGGTGCGCTTGATGAAGGCGCCGCGCTCGCTGGCCGAGGTCGCGGTCGTCTCGGGGGCCGTCCACTCGTAGGTCGGGGCCATGGGGCTCTCCAAGGGGGTCGCCGCGGATGCTAGCAGGTGGCCGGCCCCTGCCCAGCAGGACCGGCCGTCGCAGCCGGGGCCGCCTCCCGGCCTGCAGCAGCCCGCACCGCAGCGGCGGGTCGCGCGGGTGGCGGGTCGCGCGGGAGGCAGGTTGCGCGGGTGGCAGGGCACGCCACACGCGCAGGTCGCACCTCGCGCTAGGCGCGCGGGCGGCCCCGGCGCGGCGCCTGGGCCCGCGGCGCCGCCTGCGCCTTGCCGGCCGACGGGCACTGGGCACGCACCGGGCAGGCCTCGCAGCGCGGGCGGCGCGCCGCGCACAGGTCGCGGCCGTGGTGGATGAGCACGTGGCTCAGGCCGATCCAGGCCGCGGCCGGGAACAGCGCCATCAGGTCGCGTTCCACCTTCACGGGGTCGGCCTGCCGCGTCCAGCCCAGCCGCCGGGCCAGGCGTCCCACGTGCGTGTCCACCACCACGCCCTCGGCCAGCCCCCAGACCACGCCGCGCACGACATTCGCGGTCTTGCGCGCCACGCCGGGCAGCGTGAGCAGGTCGTCCATGGCCTGCGGCACCTCGCCGCCGTAGGCCTCGACGAGGCGCTGGGCCATGCCCTGCAGGTTGCGGGCCTTGTTGCGGTAGAAGCCGGTGGGGCGCACCACGGCCTCCAGCTCGTCGCGCGCGGCGCGGGCCAGCGCATGCGGCGTGGGCCAGCGCTCGAAGAGCGCCGGCGTCACCTGGTTGACGCGCGCATCGGTGCACTGCGCCGAGAGGATGGTGGCCGCCAGCAGCTCGAAGGCGTTGCGGTGGTGCAGGGCGCACTCGGCATCCGGGTAGAGGGCCTCCCGCGCAGCCAGCACCTCGCGTGCGGATGCGATGCGGGCCGCCGGCGGCGGGCGCGGCGGGCGGCGCGGGCTCATGCCCGCTCCCGGCGCGCGGCCAGCCAGGCGTCCAACTGGGCCAGCGGCCAGGCGTTGAGCACCTGCGGCGCCGTGGCGCCCGCGCGCCGGGCCAGCCCCACGCACAGCACGAGGTCGTCCAGGCCCACGAGGTCGTGTGCGTCGGCCTGCAGCAGCAGCGGCACGCCTGCGGCCAGCGCGCGCTCCAGCACCTGCGGCTCGGGCTGCGGGTGGTGGGGGGGCGGCCGCACGGCCAGCGCCGTCCCGTGGCGTGCCAGCGCGGCCAGCACGCCCGCCAGCACCGGCTCGGCGGGTGCCTCGCCGGGCGGGTCGACCAGCAGGGCATCCACCGGGGCCAGCGCCAGCGCCTGCGCAGCGCCTGCCCACGGCGCCCGCAGCAGGCGCAGCGCGAGCGGGTCGCCGGGCGCGGGCAGGTCGCCCGGCGCCTGCTCGCGCGAGAGGCGCACCGGGGCGCGGTCCGCGCCCGCGTCGTGGCAGGCGGCGGCGGCCTGCGCCAGCGCGGACGCAGCACCCGCCTCGCAGCCGCGGGGCAGCGTGGCCAGCAGCCAGGCGTAGCCCTCGCGTGCTGCCCGGCCCGCCACGTCGGCCAGCGGGTAGCGTCCGCCCGCCTCGCGCACTGCCACGCCGGAGACGCCGCACACCTCCTGCATGGCCAGCGGCGCGCCGGCCTCCATGCCGGGCAGCCAGGCCTCGCGGCGCTCGGGCACCGGGCGCTCCAGGCCCAGCGCGGCGTAGAGGTCGTCTTCCTCCAGCAGTGCCAGGCGCCCCTGCGGCCCCTCGAGCGCGTGTCCCTGCCAGGCGAGGCCGCAGGCGTGCGCGCGCGCCTCCAGCCACTGCACGTGCGCCTGCGGCCCGGTGGCGCGCACCAGCGCCGGCACGAAGTCCTGCTCGTCGGGCAGCACCTCCAGCCGCACGCCAAGGCCTGCGTCCAGCTCCACCTCCACGTGCTGCGCGCTGCGCCCGCGCACGGCCCGCACGCGCGGCGCGCTGGCCAGCGCCTCCAGCAGCGGGGCGGCCTCGTGCGCCGTGGCCAGCAGGTCCAGCCGCTCCACGCGCGGGGCCATGCGCCGCGTGGCGCCGGCCACCGCCAGCCTCAAGGCCGACGCGTTGCGCTCGAGCCGCCCCAGCAGGCGGGCGGCCTCGGCGCGGGCCGTGCCCAGCGGCACGCCAGGCGCAGGCGGGGCAGGTTCGGGCGTCGCCATGCACGCCACCCTACCGGGCCTGCCTGCCCTCGGGGCGACCCCGCCTGCGCGGTAGCCTCACCGCATGCGGTGGCTCAAGCGCCCGGACACGTGGGTGGCCTTGCTGGTGGTGGCCCTGTGCGCATGGGCCGTGGCCGCGCAGGTGCAGGACGACCCGGTGGGCGCGGCCGTGGCCCGCCGGGGGCCCTCCAAGCTCGAGGTGGGCCAGCCGCTGGAGGACCAGGAGGTCACGAACATCGCGGGCACGCCGCTGAGGCTGCACGCGCTGCTGGGCGCCAAGGCCACGGTGTTCTACGCCTGGAGCGTGGAGTGCCCCTGCGTGGAGCAGGTCGACGAGCGCCTGCTGCCCCTGGTCCGCCAGTGGAAGCCGCAGGGCGTGGCCTTCCTCGCGGTGGCCGGCGATGGGCGCGACACGCGCGAGGAGATCGCGGCCAAGCTGCAGGCCTCGTGGAGCCGCACCGTGGACGGCGCGCCGCGCACGCCCATGGGGCTGCCGCCCTACGGCGTGCTCCATGACCCCACGCAGCGCCTGTGCAAGCAGCTGGGCTTCCGCGAGGCCGTCCAGTTCGTGATCGTGGACGCCAACGCCCAGGTGCGCTACCGCGGCACCTTCGACAACGACCTCAAGAAGCCCACCACGGCCTGGCTGCCGGGCGCGCTCGACGACGTGGTGGCGGGACGGCCCGTGGCCGTGCCGCTGCGGCCAGTGAGCGGCTACGGCTGCCCCTTCGGCATCCCGGTGCAGGACTGCCCCGAGGATCTCCCGGGCGCGGCGCCGCCGGTGCGCTAGGGCCCGCAGGCGGGCAGCGCGGCGCGGGCCGCCGGGCCCTGCCCGCGCGCGCCTAGCGCGTGCCGGGCACCTAGGCGCGCTTGAGCCAGAACTCGCCCGTGGCCCGCGTGCCCACCTTCACGCCATTGGCAGGCTCGTAGGCCGAGACCAGCTCCCAGCCCTCCTCGCCGCTGCGGCGCAGCGCCTCCAGCAGCAGCACGTCGGCCTTCTCGTACTCCTCCAGCCGCCGCTCCAGCGGCAGGATCAGGTGCCTGTACTCGTAGGCCACGTCGGGCCGGGCGGGCGCGGCGGGCGCGCGCCCAGGGTGCCACAGCAGCACCACGGCGAGGGTGCAGGCCGCAAGGCAGGCGAGGCTGGCGAGGCGGGACATGGGCAGGCTCCGGGTGGGGCACGCATCGTACGCCGCCGCCGTGGCCGCGCCCGCCGCGCGGCTGTTGCCCGCGTCGGGTGCCTGCGGTACCGTGCTTGGCATCGTCCCGCCGGCGCGCCCGGCAGCCGGGAGCCTGCGCGCGTGAAGATCCCCGTCGGCATCCCGGTGTTCGTGGCCGCCGCCGGCACCGACCCGCGCTTTGCCCGGCTGGTGCACCGCTGGCTGTTCAGCGCCGTGTTCTGGCTGCTGCTGGGCACCATGGCGGGCCTCATCGAGGGCTCCCGGCACGTCGATCCCGAGTTCCTCGGCGGCTCGGCCTTGCTGAGCTACGGCCGGCTGCGGCCGGTGCACACGCTGTCGATGATGTTCGGCTGGACCTCCATGGTGTCCATCGCGCTGGCGCTCTACGTGGTGCCCTAGTGCGCGCGCGTGACCATGGACGAGCGCGAGCTCAAGGCCGGCAACCTCGCGCTGTGGCTGTGGAATGCGGGCCTGGTGGGCGGCACGGTGGCGCTGCTCTCGGGGCAGCTCAATGCCAGCCGCGAGTACCGCGAGTACCCCGTGTGGGCCTCGGGGCTGGTGGCCGCGGCCGTGCTGGTGCTGTTCGGCACCTTTTACCGCATGGTGGCCCGCCGCGAGGTCAAGGGCGTCTACATCTCGTGCTGGTTCGTGCTGGCGGCCTGCGCGTGGGTGGCCGTGGTGGTGGTGATGGGCTACCTGCCCATGTTCCAGCGCGGCCTGGCCGACACGATCGTGCAGGGCTACTACATGCACAACGCGGTGGGCATGTGGTTCACGCCGCTGGCGGTGGGCCTGACCTACTACACGCTGCCCAAGCTGCTCAACAAGCCCATCTACTCGTACGCCCAGGGCGTGCTTGGCTTCTTCACCCACCTCGTCTTCTACACGCTCTTCGGCACGCACCACTACATGTTCACCGCCATTCCCGACTGGCTGGAGAACGTGGCGCTGATCTTCAGCGTGGCGATGATCGTGCCGGTGTTCGCCTCCTCGGGCAACTTCCTGCTCACCATGTGGGGCGAGCGCGTGGCCATCCGCCAGTCCTACTCGCTGCCCTTCGTGCTCACCGGCGTGCTGGGCTACGTGCTGGCCTCCGTGCAGGGCTCGCTGGAGAGCCTGCGTGCCGTGCAGGACGGCTGGCACCTGACGCACTACACGGTGGGGCACGCCCACGCCGCGATGTACTTCTTCGTCTCCTTCCTGCTGTGGGGCTCGATGTACGGCCTGGTGCCGCGCATCACGGGCCGCGAGCCGCCCGTGGGCCTGGTGGGCGTGCACTACTGGCTGGCCTTCGCCGGCGGCTCCATCATGGTGGTCTCGCTGTGCATGGGCGGCGCCGAGCAGGGCGCCGCGTGGGTCGAGGGCCAGGCCTTCATGGACTCGGTGCGCGTCATGCGTCCCTACATGGTGTGGCGCGTGGTGGGCGGCTGCCTGATGGCGGCCGCGCACGTGGTGGCGGCCGTGGCGATCTACTCGATGCGCCCGGGCGCGCTGCTGGACATCTTCGGCAGCGGGGCGCCGCCGGCGGCCCCCGAGGCCGAGGCGGGCAAGGCGTAGCGCATGGCCTTCGACATCCACAGCAACCATCGCGCGCTCGTGCTGCTGCCGCTGGGCATCTACGTGGTGCTGGTGTGGCTGGTGGCCCTGGCGCCTGCCCAGGACATGAACGCGGCCTACCCGCCCGACCCCAGCCGCCAGCGCAGCCCCTTGGTGCAGCGCGGCGAGGAGGTGT
>JBJTIJ010000338.1:0-1514 GCA_046094945.1 Planctomycetia bacterium
TCACACGCACGCGCACGAGCACGCTCACGGGCACGAGCACTCGCACGGGCACGAGCACGGGCACCCGGCCCCCGCCTCGCCCGTCGCGCCGGCCGCCAGCGGGCCCGCGCCGGTGCCGCCCTTCGCGCCGGGCACGCTCGAGCCGGCCATCATCGCCATGCTGCGCACCTGCTTCGACCCCGAGATCCCGCTCAACATCTACGACCTCAAGCTGATCTACGCCATCGACGTCGACCCGCAGGGCGTGGTCGAGATCCGCATGACGCTCACCTCCCCCACCTGCCCCGGGGCCGGCACGCTGCCCGGCGAGGTGCAGCAGAAGGTGGCCAGCGTGCCGGGCGTGGCCAAGGCCCACGTCGCCCTCGTGTGGGACCCGCCCTGGCAGCCCTCCATGCTCAGCGACGAGGCGCGCCTGCAGCTGGGCATGCTCTAGCCGCGGCAGCCGCCGGGGCGCAGCCCGGGTGGCCGGCGGGCAGGCAGCCCCAAGCCAGGTGGCCCGCAGGCAGGTGGCCCGCGGGTGCTTGCAGGTGGACGGCCGCCCGGCCGTCACCCAGCGGGAGCCCGGCCTGCGCCCGACCGGCACGGCGCAGCAGCCGGGTCGGTGCAGCGGCCGCGTCGAGGCCTGCCCTGCCCTCCTGGGTCCGGCGGCCCCGCACCTGCCGGGCTGGCCTACACCCCCGCAGCCCGGGCTGGCAGGGCATGATTCGTGCCGGCGAGCCCGCGCCCCGGGTAGCCTCCTTGCGTGGGCGCCGCGTGGCGCCCCGCTGGTGCCCGAACCGCGACCGTGCTCGCCCTCCGCCTGGCCTCTCCCCCTGCTCCTCGTGGCGCCCGCGCGCCTGTCGCGCGCTGCCCGGAAAGCGTCCCGACCGCGCCCTGACGCGGGTCGCCGGCGCGCCTTGGCGCGCCGCCCCGCAGCGCCTCACCCTCTCTTCCCCTTCCCTTCCCTCGCCCGCGGAACCGCGGCCACCCGTCGGGGCGAGTTTCCACACGACTCCGGCCGCAGGACACGACCAAGCAACCATGGGCAAGCGGATCTACTGCGGCAACCTCTCCTTCAACGCCACCGAGGACGACGTGCGTGAGCTGTTCACGCAGTTCGGCGAGGTGGTCAGCGTGCACATGGTGATGGACCGCGAGACGGGCCGCCCGCGCGGCTTCGCCTTCGTCGAGATGGCCAGCGACGACGCGGCCCTCAAGGCCATCCAGGCCCTCGACGGCCAGCGCCACCTCGAGCGCAACCTCAAGGTGAACGAGGCCCAGCCGCGCGAGGAGCGTGGTGGTGGCGGCGGCGGCCGCGGCGGCTTCGGCGGCGGTGGCCGCGGTGGCTACGGCGGTGGTGTCGGCGGGGCGCCACAGGCTACGGGCAGGGGTTGACGCGCGGCCGTCCCGGCGGGGCCCCGGACACGAAGCGGCCCGGCGCCAGCATCGCCCGGCGCCGAGGGCGGGGGAGGCGCGGCGGGCCGGGCGGGGGGGGGGCGGGCGGACCCCCGGGGGGCCCCGGCCGCGCGGGCCCC
>JBJTIJ010000339.1:0-13565 GCA_046094945.1 Planctomycetia bacterium
GGCCCCCGGGCGGGGCGCCGCGCCGCGGCCCTGCCACGCACGGCCCTCCACCGCACGGCCCTGCAGCCCCGCGCCCCGGGGCGCGGCTTGCCCCCCCCGAACCAAGGCAGGCGCCCGGGCCGGGCCCGGGCGCCTGCAGGATGCTCAGGCCCTCGCGGGCCGCGGCGGCTAGAGCTTGAGGAAGTTCTCCAGCATGCGGCGCGTGATCATCTTGGCGCCGAACACCTGGGACTCCTGGCGCGCCTTGTCCATCGGGCTCTGGCCCTCGGCCGCGGCCTCCTCGCCCTCGCCGGCGGCCTTGCCGCCCTGCCACTCGTCGGGGATGACGAAGTAGTCGGTCTTGGCCGTGGGCGCGCTGTCGAGCACGCAGTTCATCTGCTCGAGGCGGCGACGGGCGATGAAGTCCGGCGACCAGCCCACGCAGTAGACGTGGATGGCCTTGCTGGCGTTGAAGAAGGGGTTGCTGACCAGGTCGCCGCTGCCCATCAGCTGGGTGGCGTTGAGGATGCGCACCTTGGCGCTCTTGCGGCCCGTCACCTCGATCACCTGCACCTCGCCCTTGGGCTTGAGCGCGCCGCCGCGGTCGACGAACGACACGACGAACTTCAGGCCGGGGTAGACCTTGTCGTCGCTGCCGAGGTTGATCGTGCCGGTCTGCAGCTGCTGGTCGATGGCCACCACGAGGCCGTCCACCTCGTCGCGGCGGATCTCGAGGTCACGCTGCTCCTTGTCGGCCGCGGTGCGCGCCTTGTAGGCGCCCAGCTCGGCGGTCAGGGTCGAGACCTCCTTCTTGCGCTCGGTGATCTGCACCTGCAGCTCGTTCTCGGCGCGGCGGGCGGCCTGCTCGTTGTCGGCCGCGCGCTTGCTCACCGTCTCGAGCTCGCGCGTCTTGGCCTCGATCTCGCCGCGGCTCACCGTCTCGAGCTCGCCGTAGCGCTTGTTCTGCTGCTCCACCGTCGAGCGCTCGGCCTTCACGTCGGCCTGCAGCTTCTCGATGGCCTGGCGGTCGGCGGCCTTGTTGGCCTTGAACTCGGCCAGGATCCCGCCCCACACCTCGCTCCACAGCGGCATGGCCTGCTCGTAGGTGGTGATGGGCTGGTCGAGCTTGGGCTTGAAGCTCAGCTCGACGGCCTTCCACGTGTCGGGGTCGCTGCGCACCGTGGCGCCCACCACGCGCTGGAAGGCCTTGCGCTCGGCGGCGAACTCGCCGTTGTCGTGGAACGCGGTCTGGGCCTCCTTGTAGGCCGAGACGGCCTGCTCGTAGGCGGCCAGGTCGCTCTTGTACTTGGCCTCGGCGGCCTGGTCACCCGGGTCCACCGGCGCAGCGGGCTTGGGCGGCACGGCGCCGGCCAGGCCGCTGAGGCGCTTGAGCGCGTCGCGGAACTTGGGCGAGGCCTGCGACAGGTCCACCGTCTTCTCGGCGGTGGCCTGGTTGCTGCCGCTGCGCGCGGCCTGGTCGATCGTCACCGTGGTCTGGTTCCACAGCGAGTTGACGAAGCCCGGCACCTTGGTCTTCGTGCCGTCGGCGGCCAGCACCTCGACCTCGCCACCCTTCTCGAGGTTGAGGCGGGCCTGCTCGACGTCGCTCACCACCACGGCGCGGCCGCCGAGCGTGAGGTTCTTCGTCTGGAAGCCCAGCACGCGCGAGATGTCCTCGAGGTTGGTGATCGCCTCGGTGAGCTGCGTGTTGCCCTCCTTGTAGGCGTCCTCGGCGCGCTTCTTGTCGGCCAGCGCCTTGTCGCGCTCGTCGGCCGCCTGGTACCACATGAAGATGAAGCCCAGCAGCAGGAAGAGGGTGATCACGAAGGCCCAGTTCACGCTGCCGAGGGCGGCGCTGCGACGGCCGAGGGGGAGGGAGCTCATGCGATCTCCGGGAGCGAGGGGGACGTGCCTGGCCCGCGGCGCGGGCCCGGCAATGCACGACACGGCCCCGGGGGCGCCAGCCTCCGGGACTCCTGCCGTGGGCGAACGGTAGCAGCACCGGGGACGCGCCGTCAACTCCCCGCCTTGCGCCCTCGCGCCAGGCCGGCGGGTGGCAGGACGGGGGCGCTCAGCAGGAAGCCCCCCCGCGGTGGGGACGTCCCGTCGTCCCCCAATGCTTACAATACACAAACAAACTGCACTTCCGTGCCCCCGGGCGCCAGCGCTCCGGGCCGGCGCAGGCCAGGCCCAGGTCCAGGGCGCACGCCGGCCACGGGGAGGGAAGGCTTGCAGCCGGCTCGGGCAGGCGTAGGGTGGGCGCCGGAAAGATGATCGTGGGGACGGCCGGGGGCCTTTGGTGGGCCCCGCCGGTGCGCGCAGGGCCTCGGGCGTCTCGAGGCAGGCCGCCACCGCGCCTTGCCAGCCGTCCCGGTGGACCGTGCTGCCCGCAGACCCGCTCGCTTGCGCGGGCCGGCCGGGCGGCGCGCAGCCGCTGAGGCCCACGATCGCACCGCACTGCATGCACGCCCGACGCATCATCGTGGGCCTGCTGGGCGCCGTCGCCAGCGGGAAGAGCCATGTGGCCCGCCGCCTCGCGGCGCTGGGCCCGGGCCGTGTCGTGGACGCCGACGCCCTGGCCCACGAGGCCCTCGACGCCGCGGCGCGCGACGGCCGGCTGGCCGCCCTGCTGGGGCCGGCGGCCGTGCGCGAGGGCCGGGCCGACCGCGAGGCGCTGCGCCAGCGCGCGCACGCCGACGCGGCGGTGCTGCGGGCGCTCGAGGGCCTCACGCACCCGGCGGTGCGCGCGCGCATCGAGCAGGAGGTGGCGGCCCACCGCCGCGGCGAGGGCCCGCCCGTGCTGGTGCTCGACGTGCCCCTGCTGCTGGAGGCGGGCCTCGACGGGCTGTGCGACGAGCTGTGGTTCGTCGAGGCCCCCGACGCGCTGCGCCGCAGCCGTGCGCTGGCGCGCGGCACGCCGCCCGAGGCGCTGGCCGGCTGGGCGCGCCACCAGGCCGCCGACGCCGCCAAGCGCGCGCGCGCCGCGCGCGTCATCGCCAACGGCGCCGACCCCGTCGCGCTCGACACCTGCCTGCGCGAGGCGCTGGCCGCACCGGCCCACGCCTAGCGCGCATCCCCCGAAGGTCCCCGCACCAGGAGCCCCATGGCCCCCACCCGCAAGCCCAGTGACGACACGCCGGCCCGCCGCAAGGCGGCCCCCAAGGCAGCCCCCAAGGCCGGCCGCGCCGCGGACGAGGCGCCGCGCGCCAAGCCGGCCGCCCGCGCGCCCAAGGCCGCCTCCAAGGCGGCGGCCAGCAAGGCCAGCAGCAGCAAGGCGGCCACGGGCAAGGCCGGGACGGACAAGGCCGGCACCGACAAGGCCGGCACCGACAAGGCCAGCGCGGCCAAGGGCAGCGAGGGCCGCCCCGAGGCCCGCAGCGCAGAGGCACGCGCCACCGAGATGCGCACGGCCGAGGCCAAGTCCAGCAAGCCCGTGCGCAAGGCCAGCGCACGCAAGGCGTCCGCCGCCGAGGCCGCGCCGGACAAGCCCGCACCCACGCCGCCCGCGGCACCGGCAGCGACGCGTCCTGCTGCGCCGGCGGCGCCCGCGACGGCGCCGGCCAGCGGCGTCAAGCCTGCTCCGCCCGTCGCGCCGCCGCGGCCGGCGGCCCCGGCGCCTGCTGCGCCGCCCGCGGCTCCCGCACGCCCGGCGGCGCCGGGCTGGCCGGCTCCGCCCACGGTGGCCTGGGGCAGCCCGCTGGGCGGGTCCACGCGGCCCATCCCGCCGCTGCCCGACGAGGAGGCCGACCCCGAGCCCTACGAGCCGCCGGCCCCGGACGATGCGCTGGGCGCCGACGACGAGGAGGGCGAGGGCGACGACGAGGCCGGCGAGGGCGACGACGAGCCGGGCCCGTGGACGCCGGGCGGCCCGCTGGGCGACGCCCAGCGCCTGCTCTCGCGCGTCACGGCCGGGCAGGCCCACGTCAGCGAGCTGGGCCGGCTGGGCGACGGGCAGCTGGTGGCGCTGGCCCAGCAGCAGGGCTGGCGCGCGCGGCCCGGCGAGGGCCCGCGCGAGGCGCTGGCCTTCCTGCTGCAGGGCCGCGGCGGCGGCGAGCCCGCTGCGCCGCAGGAGGAGGTGCAGGTCGAGGGCCTGCTCGAGCTGCACCCCGACGGCTACGGCTTCCTGCGCCGGCCGCAGGTGGGCTACATCGCCCACCCGCTGGACGTCTACGTCCCGGTGCAGCTGGTGCGGCGCGTGGGCCTCAAGGCCGGCCACTGGGTCTCGGGCAAGGCGCACCGCAACCGGCCCTCCGAGCCCACGCTGGCGCTGCACCACGTGCTGGAGGTCAACCACGAGGACCCGGCGCGGCTGGCCTCGATCACGCCCTTCGAGAAGCTCACGGTGGTCTACCCCGACGAGCGCTACACGCTCGAGGCGCGGCCCGAGGACGTGGAGATGCGCCTCATCGACCTGTTCTGCCCGCTGGGCCGCGGCCAGCGCGGCCTGATCGTGGCCCCGCCGCGCTCGGGCAAGACGGTGATCCTGCAGAAGATCGCCGACTCCATCGCGCGCAACCACCCGCAGGCCGACATCGTGGTGCTGCTGGTGGACGAGCGCCCCGAGGAGGTCACCAACATGCGCCGCAGCGTGCGCGGCGAGGTGATCGCCTCCACCTTCGACAAGCCCGTGGCCAACCACGTGCGCGTGGCCGAGCTGGCCATCGAGAAGGTCAAGCGGATGGTCGAGATGGGCCGCCACGTGGTCATGCTGCTGGACTCGATCACGCGCCTGGGGCGCGCCTACAACAACCTGGCGCCCACCTCGGGCCGCATCCTCTCGGGCGGCATGGACGCCGGCGCGCTCACCAAGCCGAAGAACTTCTTCGCGGCGGCGCGCAACGTCGAGGGCGGCGGCAGCCTCACCATCCTGGCCACGGCGCTGGTGGACACCGGCAGCCGGCTCGACCAGCTGGTGTTCGAGGAGTTCAAGGGCAGCGGCAACATGGAGGTCGTGCTCGACCGCGAGCTGGCCAACCAGCGCATCTGGCCGGCCATCAACATCCCCGCCTCGGGCACGCGCAACGAGGACCTGCTGCTGCACCCCGACGAGCTGCGGCGCATCAACCGCCTGCGCCGCGCGCTCTCCGACCACGCGGCCTCCGACGCCATGCTCATGCTCAAGGACATGATGAAGGAGCACGCCACCAACGCCGCCCTGCTGCTCTCGGTGCAGTGAGCCGGCCGCCGCGGGTGCCGGCGCGGCCTAGCGTTGCTCGCGCTCCTCGCGCTGGGCGCGGTAGCGGTCGCGGAACGACTGCACGCGCTTGACGTAGGCGCGCGTCTCGGCGAAGCCCTCGCGCTGCACCACCTCGGCGGGCGCGAGGCCCGGGGCGCGCTGGCGCCAGCGGGCCACGTTCGTGGCGCCGGCGTTGTAGGCGGCCAGGGCGTAGGCGACCTCGCCCTCGAAGCGCTTGAGCAGCCGGCCGAGGTAGCCGGTTCCCAGCTGCAGGTTCAGGCGCGTGTTGAGCAGCAGGTCGCGCGGCGCGGGCTCGGGCAGGCCCTGGCGCTGGGCCTCCTCGCGCGCCGTGGCGGGCATGAGCTGCATCAGGCCCAGGGCGCCCGCGGGGCTGGCCGCGCTGGCCTCGCCGCTGCTCTCGGCGGCCACCACGCCGCGCACGAGGTCGGCCTCCACGCCGTGCTGGCGCGCGGCGGCCTCGATGTCGGCGTCGTAGCGCGAGAGGTCGGGCAGGCTGCCGGGCCAGCGCACGACGAGGGCCAGCAGCAGGCCCAGCCCCAGCACGACGGCCGCCAGCCGCAGCGCGCGGCGCCGGCGCCTCACCGCCGGGGCGCCTGCGCGGCCGCCTCGTCGCGGTACCACGCCGACCAGCGGTCGGCCACGCGCGCCGCCTCGCCGGCCGGCACGCCGCGGCCCACGTCGCCGAAGGCCCGGCCCGTGATGCGCTCGAGAGCGCGCGCGGCGGCCTGCCGGAAGACGGGGTCGGCGTCGCGCAGCGCGCGCAGCAGCACCGGCACGGCCGCCAGCGAGGGCTCGCCGCGCACGAAGGTGGCCAGCGCGCTGGTGTCGTAGCCGCGCTCGGCCAGCGCATCGCGCAGCCAGTCGCGCTCGGTGCCCACCTTGGCCGTGGCCCACCAGGCCTCCAGCTGGTCGGCCTTGGCGCCGAAGCCCGGCGCCACCAGGCGCTGGCAGGTCAGTTCCTCGAGCACGGCCACGGCCTGGTCGCGCTCCACCTCGCTGCCGCGGCGCAGCAGCGCGATGAGGTGCGGCACGCTGGCCGGCAGGCCCTTCTGGCCCGCGCGCAGCGCCACCACGGCCACCACCCCGGGGTCGGTGTCGTCGAGCTGGCGCACCAGCACCTCCTCCACCACGCGCCCCTCGAAGCGGCCCAGCACGTCCAGCAGGCGCGCGCGGCGCGTCGCGTCGGCCTCGCCGCGCGTGAGCGCCTCCAGCAGGGCCAGCCGCGCCTCGTCGCTGCCCAGCGCCACCAGCGTGTCGCCGGCCGCACGCTGCACGTCCGGGCTGGGGTCGTTGAGCAGGTAGAAGGTGAGCAGGCGCACGGCGTTGGGGTGGCGCGTGCGGCCCACGGCGCGCAGCGCGGCCGTGCGCACGGGCGCGCTGGCGGCATCGGTCTCGCCCAGCACCATGGTGAGCGGGCCATGGCCCTGGTCGCCCGGCAGCTCGCCGAAGGCCTGCGCCAGCAGCGCGCGCTGGCCCAGGTCGCCCTCGCGGTAGAGCTGCTCGAGCTGCGGCAGCACCGAGGCATCGCCCAGCCGGCCCAGCGCCACCAGCGCGGCGGCGCGCACGGGCACCTCGTCCTTGCGCAGCACCTCCAGGCCGGGGCGCAGGCGCTCGCCCAGGCCCTCGACGGCCTGCGGCTCCAGCTGCGGGTCCACGCGGTCCACCAGCAGCGTGGCCGCGCGCGCCGCGGCGCAGCGCACCGGGGCGGCCGGGTCGAGGAAGGCCATGCGCACGGCCTCGGCGCCCGAGTCGGCCAGCAGGCGCGCCAGCAGGTCCACCGCCTCGGGCTCGCTGCGCGAGCCCAGCACCTGCAGCGCCGCCTGCCGCGCCTCGGCCTGCGGGCCCAGCGCCAGCGCCATGCGCACGGCGCGCATCTCCAGCGCCGTCACGGCCGGGCGCGCGGTGGCGGCCTCCAGCAGCACGCGCGCCTGCACGGCCGTCAGGCCCGGCCCCAGCGCCTCGAGCCGGTCCAGCGCGCTGGCACGCGCCTCGTCGCTGGCGAGGTCGTCCCAGGCGTTGACGATGGCCGAGCGCAGCAGCTCGGCGCGCAGGTCGGGATCGGCCTGCGCCATGTCGCGCGACTGCGCGGCCCACCAGGCGCCCACCTCCGGCCAGCGGTCGGTGTCGCGGTAGAGCTGCCAGCTGTTGGCGTCCTCGAGGCCCTCGAAGCGCGCGCGCAGCACGGCCAGCCCGGTGGCGTCCTCGCGCGCGCCCACGCGCACGCGCGAATCCTGGTTGCGCACCTGCAGCACGGCCAGCACGTGCTCGTCGCTGCGCGCCTTGCCCAGCGGCCTGCCCTCGAAGATGCCCAGGTCGCCCAGCGCCGCCACCAGCGAGCCGAACACGTCGCGCGGCAGCACCAGCGCGCCCTCGCGCGGCGTGGCGCCCTCGGGCACGAAGAGTGCGCTGCGCCGCGCGCCGTCGGCGCCCACGGCCTCGTAGCGCACGCTGGCGAAGGGCAGGTCGGCCGGCTCCAGCGCCTTGAGCGAGCGGCGCGCATGGAAGCTGCCGCGCTCGCGCTGCCACCACTGCGCCCAGGCCACGGCCGTGGAGGGCAGGTCCTGGCCCGAGAGGCGGCGCAGGGCCGCGAAGACGCTGTCGGCCAGCGCGTCGAAGTCGCGGTAGTGGTCGCCGCCCACGCCGTCCACCAGCGTGTCGATCACCAGCCCGTCGAGCAGCTGCGCGATGCTGGCCTCCTGCGTGTCGGTGGCGCCGTAGGCCAGGCCCACGGCCGCCGCCACGCGGTTGAGCTTGTCGGGGTGCAGCACGCCGCGGCGGCCGGCGACCTCGGTGACCGTGGCCGGCTCGAAGGCGTTGGCCGTGCGCAGGCGCGTGGCATCGGCCAGCGCCACGACGGCGTAGGCGCGCTCGCGCGCCTCGCCCTCGCGCGCCAGCGTGTTCAGGCGCGCCAGCGCGGCCGCGTCGGGCGTGCCCACGGCCAGCAGGCCGGCGGCCGTGCGCGCCACGCCCGGGGCCAGGTCGGAGAGGGCGCGCACGAGGCGCTCCTCGCGGTCGGGGGCCTGCACGGCGTCCAGCAGGCGCAGGCCCGCGCTGCGCGCGCCGGCCTTGTCGCTGTCCAGCAGGCGCAGCACGCGCGGCGCATCCTCCGGGCCCGCCACCTTGCGCAGGTACTCGGTGCTGGCCTCGCGCAGCTGCGAGCGGTCCAGCGAGAGGAAGCCCACCAGCCACTCCTTGGTGCGCTCGGGCTCCAGGCCCAGCGCGGCCTCGAAGAAGGTCTCGGCGCGGTAGCCGTTGAGGCGCGCCGCGGCGCGCAGGATGGGCACCACGTGCTCGGCCGTGCCCACCTTGCCCAGCACCCAGGCCGCGCCGGGCTGCACGCTGCGCTCGTTGCCGGCCAGCGCCTCCACCAGCCAGGGCGCCACGGCCGGGCCGCGCAGCAGCAGCGACTCGGCGGCATGCACGCCCTCGCGCGCGGGCCAGCGGCCCAGCCGCTCGAGCTCGGCGCGCACGGCCGTGTCCTCAGCCTCGTCGGCGCCCTGCACGCCGCCCGCCGGCGACGCGGGCCCGGGCGTGGCCAGGGCCTTGGGCGTGCCCGGCGCGGCGGGCGTGGCAGCCGTGCCGGGAGCGGGGCGCTGGGGCGCGCCGAAGTCGAAGTCCTTGGGGCGCGGGCGCGGACGCTGGCCCGAGCCCTCGGCCGAGGCAGGGGACGCAGCAGCGGCCAGCAAGCCGGCCAGCGGCAGGGCCAGCAGCCAGCCCGGCAGGGGACGGGACATGCGCATGGAGCCTCCAGGGCAGTCCCCAAGGGTGCCTGCGCAGGGTCATCCCGCCGTCATCCGCCGGGGCGCCTGCCCCACCACCGTACGCAGGTGTCAGGGTGCACCCGCCGCCAGCCGCCGGGCCTGCGTCACGCGCGCGTCGCGGCCTAGCCGCCCAGCCCCCCGCCGCGCGCGTCGGCCGCCTCCACGCGCCGGGCCAGCAACGCATGCGCGGGGCGCCGCAGGCCCGGGTCGTCGGCCAGCAGCCGCCGCGCCGCATCGCGCGCCCGCTTGAGCAGGTCGAGGTCGCGCGGCAGGCGCGCGGCCTCGAAGCCCGGCGCGCCGCTCTGCCGCGTGCCCAGCACGTCGCCCACGCCGCGCAGCGCGAGGTCTTCCTCGGCCACCACGAAGCCGTCCTGCGTGCGCGCCAGCACCTCCAGCCGCGGGTGCGCCTCGTCGCCCGAGCGGTTGACCAGCACGCACAGCGAGGCGCCTGCGCCACGGCCCACGCGCCCGCGCAGCTGGTGCAGCTGCGTGAGGCCGAAGCGCTCGGCGTGCTCCACCACCAGCACGGTGGCGTTGGGCACGTCCACGCCCACCTCCACCACCACGGTGGCCACCAGCACGTCCAGCGCGCGGCGCCGGAAGGCGTCCAGCACCGCCTGCTTCTCCTCCGGCGCGAGACGCCCGTGCAGCAGGCCCACGCGCCGGCGCGGCAGCGCGCGCTGCCAGCGCGCGGCGCCCTCGGTGGCATCGCGCACGCCGGCCAGCGTGCTGCCCTCCACCAGCGGGTACACGACGAAGGCCTGCTGGCCGGCCGCCAGCGCCTGCTTCACGCGCGCCATCACGCGCGCGCCCTCGCGCGGGCGCACCACCCAGGTCTCGACGGGCTGGCGGCCGGGCGGCAGCCCGTCGATCACGCTCACGTCCAGGTCGCCGTAGACGGCCAGCGCCAGCGTGCGCGGGATGGGCGTGGCGGTCATGAGCAGGGCGTGCGGCAGCTCGCCCTGCGGGCCGGTTCCGGCCTCGAGCAGCGCATGGCGCTGGCGTACGCCGAACTTGTGCTGCTCGTCCACCACCGCCAGCCCCAGCGCCTGGAAGCGCACGTCGGGCTGCAGCAGCGCATGCGTGCCCACCAGCACGTGCACCTCGCCGGCGGCCAGCGCCGCCAGCAGCGCCTTCCTCGCGCGCGCCGGCATGCCGCCGCGCAGCGCCCCCACGCGCACGCGGCTGCCCTCCAGCAGGCGCGCCAGCGTGCCCTCGTGCTGGCGCGCCAGCACCTCGGTGGGCGCCAGGAAGGCAGCCTGCCGGCCGGCGGCCACGGTGGCGAGGATGGCGTAGGCTGCCACCAGCGTCTTGCCGCTGCCCACGTCGCCCTGCAGCAGGCGCTGCATGGGATGCGGGCGCGCGAGGTCGCCGAGCACCTCGGCCACGGCGCGGTCCTGCGCCGGGGTGAGCGTGAAGGGCAGGCGCGCGCGGATGCGCGCGTGCACGGCCTCGGGCACGGCCACGGCCGGCGCGCACAGCGTCGTGCGCCGCCCGCGCCGGCGCGCCAGCGTGAGCTCGTGCAGCCACAGCTCCTCGAAGGCCAGCCGCTGGCGCGCGCGCTCGGCGTCCTCCGGGCGCGGCGGCGCGTGCAGCGCCTCCAGTGCCTCGCCCAGCGGCAGCAGGCGCTCGGCCGCCGCCACCTCCGGCGGCACCAGGTCGGGCACCTGCCCGGCCACGGGCAGCGCCAGGCGCACCAGCCGGCGCATCCACGGGGCCGAGAGGCCCTTGGCCAGCGGGTGCACGGGCACCAGGCCGCGTTCCAGCGGGGCGCCCTCCTCGTCGAGGCGCTCGCGCTCGGCGCCCAGCAGCACCAGCCGCTTGCCCACGCTGCGCACGGGGCCGAAGAAGGCGTAGCGCGCGCCCACGGGCAGCGCCGTGGGCAGGAAGCCGCGCAGGAACCAGCGCAGCTCGAGCTCCAGCGCCGCCGGTCCCTCCTCGGCCACCACGGCCTCCAGCAGCGAGAGGCCGCCGCGCAGGCGCCGCGCCCGCGAGCGCCGCACGCGCCCGATCACCAGCACCGGCCCGCCCGGCTCCAGCTGCGCGAAGGGCGTGGGGTGACGGCGGTCCTCGTAGCGCCGGGGCACCAGCCGCAGCAGGCCCTCGAGGTCGCGGATCCCCAGCGTGGCCAGCGCCTCGTCCCGCGCGGGCGTGACGCCCGGCAGCACGCGCACGGGGTCGCCCGGGTGCAGCACGCGCGGCGCCGGTGCCGCGCGCCGGCGCGAGGTGCCGTCGGCGGCCTCGCTCACGGCCGCCTCGCCGGTGCACGCAAGGCCGTCGGGCAGGCTGGGGCCGGGCGCGTGGGCACGCCTGCCAGCCTACGCCACGCCCGACCCCGTCCCGGGCGCTGGCGGCCGGCGCCCAGACTGTGCGCGTGTCAGCGCCGCGGGGCCACCACGAGGATGCGCAGCAGGCGCAGGTCGGGGCCTGCCGCGCCTCCCACGGGCGGCGCAGCGCCTGCGGCAGCGCCCGCAGCAGCGCCCGCAGCAGCGGCGGGCGCCTTGCCCGGCGCGCTGCCCGCTGCGGGCCCCGCCAGCGCCGCCAGGCGCCCGTACTGCTCGGCGCTCACCGCACGCTGCACGTCGGCCAGCACGCGCGGCAGGGTCGGGGCCTTTGCCGCGCCGCGGCCGTCCCCGCCCCCGCCACCACCCAGCCCGCCGGCGGCGGCGCCCGCCGGCGGCGGCGGCAGCACGCCCAGGCTCACCAGCAGCGCCGCGTCGCGCGCGAGGTCCACCCGCCGCAGGCGCACCTCGGTGAAGCCCGGCTCCGGCGGCAGCGGCTCGGCGCCCGGGCCGGCCAGCACGCGCTCCAGCACGGCGCGCGCCTCGTCGGCGCTGGCCGCCTCGATCACGAACACCTGCTCGAGCGCGCGTGCAGCCTCGCTGCGCGCTGCCTCTGCGCTGCGCTGGTCCTCGCTAGTGCGCTGTGCCTCGGGCTGGCCCGTGGCCGCGGCAGGCGGGCTGGCCGGAGCGGGCGCGGCGGGCGCACGGCCCTCCGGGGCCGCGCTGTCCTCGGGCGCTGCACGCCGCAGGCCCGGCGGCACGGCGCCGCCCGGGCCACGGAAGGGGCCGGGGGCCGGCGCAGCGCCGGCCTAGCGATCGGCCAGGCGCGCACGCTCCTTGGCATCCGCCTCGGCCGGCAGCGCGTCCTTCTCGGCGCCCTTGCCGGCGTCCCTGCCGGCACCCTTGGCCTTGTCAGCGCCCATTTCCGCACTGGGCGCGGCGGGCGCACCCGCGGCGGCACGCTGCAGGTCGCGCGCTGCCTCCAGCGCCTCAGCCTTGGCGCGCGCCACCGCACCGGGCGGCGGCGACCACTCGTTGTCGTCGGCCACGGCCGCCTCGGCCGGCGCAGCCGCGGATTCGGCCGCCTGCGTGCCAGCCGCCGTGGCGGCCGGGCGCGCAGGAGGCGGCGGCGCAGCAGCGGCCGGCGCTGCTGCGGCCGGCACTGCTGCGGCCGGTGCTGCGGCGGCGCGCGAGGTCGCGTCCTGCGGCACGGAGAGGCTGCGCGCGGGCGCGCCGGCACCGGCGGGCGGCGCCACGGCGCGCGGCGAGCCCTCGCCGGCGGCCAGGTCCTTGCGCTCGCCGGCCTCGTCCTGCAGGGCGGGAGCCTGCGCCGGGCCGCCGTCGGACTCGTCCTGCGGCGCGGCCGAGGGCACCTCGCGCGCCCAGCGCGAGCGTGCATCGAGCACCGTGGGCGCGTCTTCCCGGCGGCTGTGCTGCAGGGCGATGGCCCCCACCGCCACCACCAGCATGGCGGCCAGCGCGTAGGCGGCCACCACCACGCGCCGCCAGGCCGGCGGCAGGCTGCCCGGCCGCGCGGAGGGCGCCGCGGCGGGCGCGGCTGCACCGGCCGGCTCGGCCGCCAGCGCCTCGCGCACGCGCGCCAGCAGCCGCGCGGGCGGCTCGGCGCCGCTGTTGTCCTGCAGCAGGTCGCGCAGGTGCTGCAGGCGGTCGAAGGCCGCCGCCAGCGCCGGCTCGGCCGCCAGCCGGGCACGTGCGCGCGCCTCGTCGGCGGGCGCGAGGCGCCCGTCGAGCAGGTCGTTGAGCAGGGCCTCGTCGGCGGGGCTCAGCACGTCACGCCTCCCCCATGCGCTGGCGCAGCGCGGCGCGCGCGCGGTGCAGGCGGCTGCGCACCGTGCCCACCGGGACGTCGAGCAGCTCGGCAATCGCCTCGTAGGGCAGGCCTTCCACTTCCTTGAGCACCAGCACCTCGCGCTCGCCCGGGTCGAGTCGCTGCAGGGCCTGCAGGAAGGCCACGCGCAGCTCGCGGCCCGTGAGCCGCCCCAGCGGCGGGTCGTCGGCCGCCGGCAGCGCCTCGCCCAGCGTGCCCTCGCCCTGCGGGCCCGGCACGTCCAGCGAGGCCGGCCGCGCGTGCTTGGGCGAGGCCCGGCGGCGCAGCTCGTTGCGGCAGGTGTTGATGGTGATGCGCGTGAGCCATGTGGTGAACAGCGACTGGCCCTCGAAGCCCGCCAGCGCGCGCCACGCGCGCAGGAAGGCCTCCTGCGCGGCGTCCAGCGCGGCCTCCTCGTCGCCCAGCAGCTTCACCGCCAGGCGGAAGACCCGCCGGTGGTGGCGCTGCACGAGCTCGTCGAAGGCCCCGCGGTCGCCGCCCCGGGCGGCCGCGAGGGC
>JBJTIJ010000340.1:0-6456 GCA_046094945.1 Planctomycetia bacterium
CGCCTGTCGCCCTGCTCGCGCGCGTCGCCCCCGCTCCCGCCCGTCACCCGCGATCACGATCGACGCGCCCGGAGGGGAGCGGAAGCCCGATGAGGACGACGACGCGTAGCCGAGCTACGCGAGGAGTCTGAAGCGGGCTGAGCGCCCCCTCCCGGCGCTTCGCACCTCGATCACCGCCCTGCACCCCGGCAGCAAGCTGAGCGTCCCCTACCGGCGCTTCGCACCTCGATCACCGCCCTGCACCCCGGCAGCAAGCTGAGCGCCCCCTCCAAGCGCATCGTCAACGGGGCGGAAACCCCTCCGGCATCCACGCCGGCAGCTCCGCCAGCGCCGCACGCGCCTTCTCTCGCGTGGGCACCCCCCAGGCATTGAAGAAGGGCCCCAGGTTGCGGCCCACCTGGCGCGACATGCGCTGCAGCCACTGGTCGCGCTTGTCGTCCTCGCTCAGCGGCCGCTCCTTGGCCGGCAGGTCGCGGTAGGCGCGGAACACCTCGCGGAAGGGCTGCCAGCCGAAGGCCTCGCGCAGCTGCACGTACATCTCCAGCGCCAGGAAGGGGTCCTGCTTCCAGGCCTCGAAGCGCAGCCCGCCCTCGAAGTGCTTGCGCGTGCGCTCGCCGCGCGTGCGGAAGGCCTCGTGGCCGGCGGTGCCCACCAGCCCCAGCACCTCCTCGCGCACGTAGAGCGTGAAGAGGTTGACGGTCACCTCCACCGTGCCCTCGAAGGTCCAGTCCTCGGACTGGTGGTTGTGGCCCAGCTCGTGGAACAGGCCCCAGTCGCCCTGCGTGGCCAGCAGGCGCGCGTCCACCATGCGCGGCGCCGCGTCCAGGTGCGTCATGATCGGGTAGCCGCTGTGCATGTAGCCGGCCGAGATGGCCACGTCGGCCACGATGCGCTCGGCGCGCTCGCGCGCGCGCGGCCGGCCCGCCAGGTCGGCACAGCCGTCGAGGATGCGGTCCCACAGGTCGAGCAGCGCCTGCGGGTCGTCCAGCGTGCGCAGCACCTCGCTGGGCACGCTCAGCACCAGCTTGCCGGAGGCCAGCTCGCCCCACGGGGCCGGCGCCTCGCGCGCCAGCGCCCACGCCTCGGGCGCCGTGCGCCCGGACTCGAAGAAGGGCGCCGGCACGCCGCCCTCCACGGTCACCTGCAGGCTGCCCTGGCTGGGCCGGTCCACCACGACGTAGACCAGCCCGCCGAAGGGGCTGGCCAGCACCGCGCCGTCGCCCTCCAGCGGCACCGAGCGCAGCAGGGCCGGCACGCGCGGCCAGGCGTCCAGGTGCCAGAGCGTGTCGCTGTGGCAGCCCACCTGCAGGCGCAGCGCCGGGGTCTCGGCGTGGCCCAGGCGCGGCGAGACGCGGCAGCTGACGGGCACGCCGGGGCGCGCGTAGACGCCCGTGCTGTGCCAGCCGGGCGTGGCAAGGTCCAGCGTGCGCACGCGCGTCACGGCCTTGGCCGAGGCCGGCACGGCCCCGGGGAAGGCCTCGGCGGCCGGGTGCGCCCGCACCTGCGCCGTGGGCAGGGCCTCGCCCTCGCGCAGGTCCAGCGCCAGCAGCAGGCGCTCGAGGGCCTGCGAGGCCTCGAGCGGCGCGCGTGGCGTGGGCACGGCCCCCGCGCCCTCGCGCGCGCGCAGGCGCGCCAGCTCGCCGCGCAGGCCCGTGCGGCCCGCCGGCTGCAGGTCCAGCGCGGCCAGCAGCGTGGCCGCGGCCTGCGGCAGCAGGCCCTCGGCGCCGCGCTCGCGCCGCGCCGGCCCGTCGGCCAGCAGGCGCAGGGCGCGCGCGGCGTGGAACTCGGGCCCGGGCACCTCGCCAGCCCGGAACCCCACCTTGCCGGTGCGCTCGAGCGTTGCGGCGCCGAAGCCCAGACCCGCGTCCAGCAGCAGGCGGTTCCACGCGTTCAGGCGCAGGTCGGGCTGCTCGTTGACCTGCTGCCAGCCCCAGCCGGTCTGGGCCACCAGCAGGCCGCCGCCGCCGCGCAGGAAGGTCTCCACCAGCCCGGCCTGCGTCGCGTCCAGCGCGCTGCCCAGCGCCACCAGCACGTCCACCCCGGCCAGCGTGTCGCGCCAGCGGCCGCGCAGCAGGCGCGGCTCGCCCCAGCGCGTGCCCTCCACCGAGCCCTCCACCACGGCCAGCGCGGCCGGCCGCTCCTTGCCGCCTGCCGCCCAGCGGATGGCGTTCTCCAGCAGGCGCTGCGTGTCGCCGGCCGCGCACGACTCGCGGCTGCCGTAGCCCGTGTGGCCCAGGGCCACGATGCGGCCCTTGCCCAGCCGTGCGGCCGCCACCACCGGCGCCTGCTGGCGCTCGCCCTCGCGGCCCAGCACCACCGGGAAGGCCTGCTCGCCCCACACGGCCAGCGAGCCCGGCACGCCCGGGGCGGCCACCTCCTGCACGCCGCGCAGCAGCTCGCCCACCTCGTCGGCCCACGGCACGGCCGCCGGCCCCTCGCCGCGCGCGGGGCCGGGCAGCACGCACAGCCCGGCCAGCAGCAGCAGGCAGGCCGCGCCGCGGCCCAGCGCCTGCCCGGCCGCCCACGCGGCGCGCGCCCCTGGCCGCGGCGACACGGGTCGCGAAGCGAGACGGCGTGCGCTCATCGAGGGCCTCCTGGCCCACGGCCCGCGGACGGGAAGGCCGCGCGGGGGTGGTGCGGGCGGAGGGAGTCGAACCCCCAACCGCCGGATCCGAAGTCCGGTGCTCTATCCAGTTGAGCTACGCCCGCGCGCAGGGCCGGCGTGCCGCCCGCGGCAGCCGCGCAGCCGGCCGGGGCGGCCCGCAAGCCCAGCTGCCCCGCGGCGGCGCCAGCGGCCCGGGCTGGCCCCGGCGACTGGTGCGGGCGGAGGGATTCGAACCCCCAACCTTCGGATCCGTAGTCCGATGCTCTATCCAGTTGAGCTACGCCCGCAGTCGCTTGGAGACACGCGGACCCTAGCGCAACCCCCGCCGTCCGCCAAGCCGGTCCTGACCGCCCAGCGGGCCCGAGGCCCCGCCGCCGGCGGCCCGCCGGGGGGCGTGCCGGGCACCGCCCCCGCCACCGCGCCGGCCGTGGCGGCACGCACTTTTCGCGTGCAGCCGGCCCCCCCGCTCCTAGGATCCCGCGCTTCCCCCGCGGAAGACGCCACGCTCGCGCGACGGCGCCCGCGGGAAGGAGGGAATCGTTCCCCGTCCGTGAAGAAGCCGACCTCGAAGCAGGGCCGCAGCGCTGCGCGCCCCGCACGCCCTGATGACCCCGCCAAGGCGCGGCCTGCTGCGCGCCCCACCCCGACGCGCGAGGCCGCGCGCCCCATCGTGCTCGCCTTCTCGGGCGGGCTCGACACCACCTTCCTCGTGCTCTGGCTCAAGGAGCAGACGGGCTGCGACGTGGTCACCGTCACGGTGGACACGGGCGGCTTCCGCCCCGGCGAGCTGCAGGCCATCGCGCAGCGCGCGCGCTCGCTGGGCGTGCGCGAGCACCGCACGGTGGACGCGCGCGAGGTGGTCTTCGAGCGCTTCGTCGCCTACCTCATCAAGGGCAACTGCCTGCGCGGCGGGACCTACCCGGTGAGCGTGGGCGCCGAGCGCACGGCGCAGGCCGAGGCCGTGGTGCAGGTGGCGCGCGAGCTGGGCGCCGGGGCCATCGCGCACGGCAGCACGCGCGCCGGCAACGACCAGATCCGCTTCGACGTGGCCATCCGCGCGCTGGCGCCCGAGCTGGCCATCCACGCCCCCATCCGCGACCTGGGCTGGTCGCGCCAGCAGGAGAGCGCCTGGCTCAAGGAGCGGGGCGTCACCATCCCGCCCAAGACGGTGGCCTACTCGGTCAACGAGGGCCTGTTCGGCACCACCATCGGCGGCAAGGAGACCCACGACCCGTGGTCCATGCCGCCCGAGGCGGCCTACACGGCCACGGTCTCGCCGCTGGAGGCGCTCGACCAGCCCGAGGAGCTGGTCGTGGGCTTCGAGCAGGGCGTGCCCGTGTCGCTGGACGGCGTGCGCATGAAGGGCCCGGAGCTGGTGGCTGCGCTCAACGCGCGCGCCCGGCCCCACGGCGTGGGCCGCGGCATCCACCTGGGCGACACCATCCTGGGCGTGAAGGGCCGGCTGGCCTTCGAGGCGCCCGGGCCGCTGGTGCTCATCCAGGCCCACCGCGACCTCGAGAAGCTGGTGCAGACGCGCTGGCAGTCCTTCTGGCGCGAGACGCTGGGCTCGTTCTACGGCAACCTCATGCACGAGGGCCTCTACTACGACCCGGTGATGCGCGACCTGGAGGCCTTCCTCGACAGCGTCAACGCGCGCGTCACCGGCGAGGTGCGCGTGCGCCTGTTCAAGGGCGCCTCCAGCGTGGTGGGCGTGCGCTCGCCCTTCTCGATGCTGAACCCCGCCGTGGCCGTCTACGGCGAGGGCGCCTCGGGCTGGTCGGGCGAGGAGGCCGCGGGCTTCGCCCGCATCTACGGCATGGCGACCAGCCTGGCCCTGCGCGCCGGCGGTGCGCAAGGCCCGGGCGCGGCGTCGCCGGCGGGCGCGCACGGCACAGGCCACGCTGGCCGCCCGGCAGGTGCCCGTCCGGCAAGTGCCCGAGGTGGCAAGTCCGCCCGCGCCGGCGGCAAGGAGAAGCGCTCGTGAAGGTACGTCCGCACAAGCTCGGCAGCGTGGTGCACCGCGTCCCGCTGCCGCGCGAGGTCGAGTTCAGCCGCCAGATCGATGCCCGCGTGGGCACCGTGCTGGTGGTCAAGGCCCTCGAGGAGAAGCGCGTCTACGACGTCATGGAGCTGACCACGGGCCGCATGGCCCACATCAGCAAGGGCGACGTCATCGTGGGCGCGCTGGGCCGCCGCGGCGCGCTGCGCGGCTTCGTGGGCCGCGTGCCCGTGAAGGTCATGGCCGGCGTCGCGCTGCACGTGCTCAACCTGGGCTGCGTGCTGGGCGAGGCCACCAGCGAGAACAAGGACGTGGGGCACCCGCTCAAGGTCGAGGTGCTGGGCATGGTCACCATGCAGGACAAGCCGGTGAACATCGCCGACTGGTCCATCCCCGACCCCGACCCGCGCACGCCCATCCCGCCGGTGATCGCCGTCTCGGGCACCTGCATGAACGCGGGCAAGACGCTGGCGGCCTGCGAGCTGATCACCTCGCTCACCGACCGCGGCTACGTGTGCGCGGGCGTCAAGCTCACCGGCGTGGCCGCCATGAAGGACACGCTCAACATGAGCGACCACGGCGCCGTGGCCGTGATGAACTTCGTGGACTGCGGCCTGCCGAGCACGGTGGGCGTGGACAACGTGGCGCCCATCGCCAAGAAGATCCTGCGCAGCATCGAGAAGCAGGCCAAGCAGGAGCTGGACGTGGTGGTGGCCGAGATGGGCGACGGCATCATCGGCGCCTACGGCGTGGACTCGATCCTGGGCGACGAGGAGTTCCGCGGCATGATCAAGGCCCACGTGCTGTGCGCCAACGACCTCGTGGCGGCCTGGGGCGGCGTGCGCTGGATGAAGGAGCGGGGCCTCAAGCTCGACGTGATCGCCGGCCCGGCCACCGACAACAGCGTGGGCACGGCCTACATCGAGAACGAGCTGGGCCTGGGCGCCGGCAACGCGCGCACCGACCCCTCGCGCTTCGTCGACCTGGTCGAGGAAGCGGCCTTCCCCGGCGCCACCTAGCCGGCGCGCCGCGGCCGCCTAGGCTGGGCCCATGCCTGGGCTGCACCACGACTGGGGCCTCGCGCCCTACGCCGACCTGCACGCGCTCCAGCAGCGCCTCGTCGACCTGCGCGTGGAGGGCCTGCTGCCCGACACGCTGCTCACGGGCGAGCACCCGGCGGTGATCACGCTGGGGCGCAAGACGCCCCGTGACGAGCGCATCGCGGGCCCCATCCCCGTGGTGGCGGTGGAGCGCGGCGGCGAGGCCACCTACCACGGCCCGGGCCAGCTGGTGGCCTACCCCATCGTGAGCCTCGTGCACGCGCACCGCGACCTGCACGCCTTCCAGCGCGACCTCGAGGAGGTGGGCCTGCGCACGCTGGCCTCGCTGGGCCTGGCGGGCCAGCGCATCGAGGGCCTGACGGGCGTGTGGTGCCAGGGCAAGAAGCTCATGAGCCTGGGCATCGCCGTGCGCCGCTGGGTCACCTGGCACGGGCTGGCGCTCAACGTGTGCAACGACCTCGCCCCCTTCCGCTCCTTCCACCCCTGCGGGCTGGACGGCGAGGTGATGGGCTCGGTGGCCGGCCTGCTGGGACGGCCGGTGAGCGTGGCCGAGGCGCGCGTGCACCTGCTCGAGCACGCCAACGCCGTGCTGCCCGGCGGGCCCTTCGTGACGGGCCCGCTGCCCGCGGCGGCCCTGCCGCAGCCGCCGGCCACCTCGCGGGGCCCGCCGGCACGCCAACGGCCGGGCGGCGGGGCCAGCCTGCGGGGGCAAGCCTGCGGGGCCAGCACGGCACGTCACGTCACGTCACGGAGTGCGGGAGCCGGGCGGCCGCGCGCGCTAGCATGCGCGC
>JBJTIJ010000341.1:0-10863 GCA_046094945.1 Planctomycetia bacterium
CAGCCCGGCGGCACGTTGAGGTCGGGCGGCCATGGCGGGCGCGGCGGCAACCGGGGCGGCGGGCGCGTCGTGGCGCAGGGCCCGCACGCCGGCCTCTCGGTGGCGCTGGGCCGGCCCACCGACCGTGGCGTGACGCTCAACGTGCTGGGGGCGCAGGAGCTCGAGGTGCAGGTGGCCGTCACCAGCCTCGCAGGCGAGGCGCCGCGCACGCTGCCCGCCGTGCGCGTGGCGGCCGGCCGGCCCACCGAGGTGGAGGTGACGGGACTGGCGCCCGCCACGCGCCACGCCTACCGGCTGCGCACGCGCACCCCCGGCGAGGCCAGCTGGCGCGACGGGCCCGGCGGCGTGTTCCACACGCAGCGCGCGCCCGGCCAGGCCTTCACCTTCACGGTGCAGGGCGACTCGCACCCCGAGCGCCAGGGCCGCATGTTCGAGCCCGACCTCTACGAGCAGGCGCTCGCCAACGTGGCCGCCGACGCGCCCGACTTCCACATCCTGATGGGCGATGACTTCAGCCTCGACCCGCTCATCAGCCGCGGCGCGCTGGAGGCGTCCGCGGTGCAGGCCGTCTACGCGCGCCAGCGCGGCTTCCTGGGCATCGCCTCCGCCAGCGCCGCGCTGTTCCTCGTCAACGGCAACCACGAGTGCGTGGGCACCTGGCTGCTGGACGGCACCGACACCAACGCCGCCGTGCTGGCCGGCCGGGCGCGCAACGCCTTCTTCTCGCTGCCCGCCAGCGACGGCTTCTACAGCGCCGACCCGCGCGAGGTGGAGCACGTGGGCCTGCTGCGCGACTACTACGCGTGGACCTGGGGCGATGCGCTGTTCGTGGTGCTGGATGCCTACTGGCACTCGCCCGTGGCCGTGGACCACGAGAGCGGGCAGGGCGGCGCGCCGGGAGACCGCGAGGCGCCCGGCGAGAAGGGCGAGAGGGGTGGCAAGGGAGAGAAGGGCGAGAAGGGCACACGCGGCGGGCGCGGCGGCAAGGGCGCCGGCAGCCGCGACCTGTGGCAGGTGACGATCGGCGATGCGCAGTATCGCTGGCTGGCGCAGGCGCTGGCCTCCAGCAAGGCGCGCTGGAAGATCGTGCTGTCGCACCATGTCATGGGCACCGGGCGCGGCGGCATCGAGCTGGCCGGCGACTACGAGTGGGGCGGGCGCGACCCGCGCGGCGACAGCACGCGCATGGCCCGCGAGCGCCCGGGCTGGGAGCTGCCCATCCACCAGCTCATGGCGCGCCACGGCGTGAGCCTCTTCCTGCAGGGCCACGACCACCTCTACGCGCGCCAGCAGCTCGACGGCGTCACCTACCAGGAAGTGCCCTGCCCGGCCGACGCCACCTACACCGCCTTCAACCGCGAGGCCTACCGCTCGGGCGACATCCTGCCCAACAGCGGCCACCTGCGCGTGAAGGTGAGCGCCACGCAGCTCGAGGTGGCCTACGTGCGGGCCGTGCGGGCGGGCGAGGAGCAGCAGGCCGGGGCGCGCAATGGCGAGGTCTCGCTGGCCTACCGCCTGCCTGCCCCCGCATCGGCCAGCACGACGCCGGCCGACGCAGCACCCCGCGCCGCCGCGCCCGGGAGCCGCTAGCCATGCACGCCCCCGCCTTGCGGCGCGCCGGCGCCAGCCTGGCCCTGCTGCTGCTGCTGGCACTGGCCCACGTGCCGGGCCGCGCGCCCGCGCAGGCCGACGAGCCGCCCGGCGGCGGGGCCGCACCCGGCGGCGGCGGCGGTGGCGGTGGTCGCGGTGCCGGCGGTCGCGGCGGCAACCGGGAAGGCGGCAACCGGGAAGGCGGCGGTGCCCGCGGGGCGCAGGGCGGCTTCCAGTTCTTCGCCGAGGTGCCGGCCCACGACGTGGACGTGGTGCTGGGCGTGCCCACGCAGGACGGCGTCACGGCCAGCGTGCGTGCGCAGGTCGACCTGGAGGGCTGCCTCTCCTGCGGCCCGGTGGGCGGCACGCCGCGGCGTACCGCGCTGCAGCCCTTCCCGGCCGGCAAGGCCGTGGAGGTGCGGCTGGCGGGCCTCGCGCCGGCCACGGCGCACGCGCTCGTGCTGCTGGCGCGGCGCACGCCCGGGGCGGGTCTGGAGCCGGGCCCCCTGCTGCGCTTCGTGACCGGCCGGCCGCGCGGCACGCCCTTCACCTTCACCGTGCAGGCCGACTCGCACCTCGACCACCCGATGGCGCCCGTGCTCTACGAGCGCAGCGTGCGCAGCGCCTCGGCCGACCGCCCGGACTTCCACGTCGACCTGGGCGACACCTTCATGGTGGACAAGCACCGCGGCGACTTCCGCGCCTCGCGTGCGCTGTTCGACGCGCAGCGCTGGTGGTTCATGCAGGTGGGCGTGCCCGTGTTCCTCGTGCAGGGCAACCACGATGGCGAGGCCGGCACGCGCGACCGCGGCCAGCCCACGGACATGCCGCGCTGGTCGCGCGCGCTGCGCGAGGAGCTGTTCCCGCAGCCGGCGCCGGACGCCTCGCTGTCGGCGTCGCTGGGCGGCCTGCCGCCCTTCCCGCCGCAGGCCCATGCCTTCGAGTGGGGCGATGCGCAGGTGATCGTGCTCGACCCCTTCGCCATGACCCGGCCCGGGGGCGGGCGCGTGCAGGACGGCTGGGACTGGACGCTGGGCGCGGCGCAGCATGCGTGGCTGGCGCGCACGCTGGCTGCCAGCGACGCGCGCATCCGCTTCGTGTTCATCCACCACCTGGTGGGCGGCCTCACGCGCGAGGGCCGCGGCGGGGCCGAGGCCGCGCGGCTCTACGAGTGGGGCGGCCATGGACCCGACGGCACGCGCCAGTGGGAGCAGCGCCGCCCGGGCTGGGGCCTGCCGGTGCACGAGCTGCTGCAGCGCCACGGGCCGGCGGTGGTGCTGCACGGCCACGACCACTTCTACGCCCACCAGCAGGCCGACGGCGTCACCTACCAGATGGGGCCGCAGCCCAGCAACCCGGGCGGCAACGCGCAGCGCAACGCCGAGGAGTACGGCTACCGCGAGGGCACCTTCCTCGACGGGCCCGGCTACCTGCGCATCGCGGTGGGCAAGGACGCGGCGCGCATCGAGCTCGTGCGCGTGCCCGCGCGCGAGGGCGCGGGCAGCCCGCAGGTGGCCGACGCCTACGAGGTGGCGCTGGGCCCGGTGCGCACGCCGGCCGCGCGCTAGCTGCGCGCGTTGACCACCGCGGCCAGCGCCTCGATGTCGCGCGCCGCCAGCACCTGCTGGAGCTCGTCGGCGGGCATGCCCGTGGCGGCCAGCAGCTCGCCGGCCTTGGCCCACAGCGCCACGCGGCGCTTCTCGCTGCTGGCGAGGTAGATGTCGCCCACGAGGTCTTGCAGCCGCTGCGCCCGCAACGCGTCGAGGTTGCGGTAGTAGCGGCGGATGATGCCTTCCTGGTAGCGCGTGCGCTCGCCGGCCATGCCTGCCTCCGGGGTGCCTGCGGTCGTGCCGTGGGTGGGTGTGGCGGGCCCTAGGCCAGCCGTGCGCGCAGCAGGGCCGCGCGCCGCTCGTCGCGCTCGGCGGCCTCCAGCGGGCGGCCCTCGAGGTTCTGCACGTGGGCCGCCTGCACCAGCACGAAGAGCTCGCTGACGCGCTGCAGGTCCAGGCCGGGCAGCAGGCCCAGCACCACGCCCAGGCGCACGGCCGAGACGTGGCCCATCGCCTCCTCGGTGGTCATCACGCGCGCGGCGCGCAGCAGCGCCAGCGCGCGGTGCGTGCGGTCCTCGAGCTTGGTGCGCCCGCGCGTGAGCAGCTCCTGGCGCGTGCGCTGCTCGTAGGCCACGATGCGCGGCACCATGTCGTTGACGTCGGCCACGATCTGCTCCTCGCTGCGGCCGAGCGTGACGTGGTTGCTGATCTGGTAGAGGTCGCCCATGGCGGGCGAGCCCTCGCCGTTGAAGCCGCGCACGGTCAGGCCCGAGCGGCTGGCCGACTGGAACACGCGGTCCATCTGGCCCATCTGCACCAGGCCCGGCAGGTGCATCATCAGGCTGGCACGCAGGCCGGTGCCCGCGTTGGTGGGGCAGGCCGTGAGGTAGCCGTGCTGGGCCGAGACGGCGTAGGGCAGGCGCTGCTCGAGCGCCTCGTCCACCTTGCGCGCCACCTCCATGCAGTGCTCGAGGGCCAGCGAGGCCGTGATGGCCTGGATGCGCAGGTGGTCCTCCTCGTTGACCATCACGCTGACCACCTCGTCGCTGCCGAAGTAGACGCCGCGCGGTCCCTTGCCGCCCTGCAGCTCGCGGCTGATGAGGTGGCGCTCCACCAGCAGCGCCGCCACCTGCTTGTCGGACTGCTCGAGGTCGACCCAGAAGGTGCGCGGGGCCACCTGCAGGCCCTGCAGCACGGGCTGCACGCGCGTCACGACCTCGGCGCGCTGCTCGGCGGGGGCGCGCTGCGCGAAGGGGAAGCCGGCCAGGTTGCGGGCCAGGCGCACGCGCGAGGAGAGCACGAACTCGTGCTGCGAGCCGCCGCCCCGCAGCCATTCGCCCCCGCGCCGGTCGAGCTCGCCCAGCTCCATGGCTAGCCGCCCGCCGGCGGCGTTGCCTCGCCGCCCGTGCCGGCGCCGCCGCTGCCGCTGCTGCCGCCCGCCTTGCGCCGGCGCGGGGCGGGCCTGGCCGGCGCCGCCGCCGCCGCCGCCGGCACCGGCTCGCCGGGCGGCAGGCTCTCCAGCTGGCGGATGCGGTCGCGCAGGCGCGCGGCCGCCTCGTACTGCTCGGCCTGCACGGCCTGCTGCAGCTCGCGCCGCAGCCGCAGCAGCTCGTCGGCGCGCCGGCTGGCCTCGGCGTCGGTGCCGCGCGGCAGGCGGCCCACGTGCCGGTTGCGGCCGTGGATCTTCTCCAGCAGCGGGTCGACCTGCTCGCGGAAGAACTCGTAGTCTTGCGGGCAGCCCAGCCGGCCCTTCTCGCGGAACTCGGCGAAGGTGATGCCGCAGGAGGGGCAGCGCGGCGCCGGCGCGCCCGCCGGGCTGGCCGGCTTGGCCAGCGCCTGCAGCATGGCCGGCAGGCCGGCGGGCACGGGGCCCGTGGTGACGCCCTGCGCCTGCGCGCACGCCTCGCACAGGTGCAGCTCGCTCTTGGACCCCTCGCGGATCTCGGTGTAGTGGATCGTCGAGGGGTTCTGCTGGCAGGACTGGCAGATGGTGGGTTGCACGTGGGCTGGAGCGTACCACTCGCAGGGCCGGGCCGTGCCCGCGCCGCCGGTGCACGGCCGCGCGCCAGCCGGGGCCGGCGCCGCGCCGGGCGCGGCCCCGCGCGGTCACCGGTGCGCCTGGTGCGCTGGCTGGCGGTGCCTGCGGGCGGCTAGGCCGCCGGCGGCGCCGAGGGCGCCGCCGGGGCCGGCGGGGCCGGGGCCTCGCCGCCGCGCTCGACCTGGAAGGCCACGTGCCCGTCGGCGTAGGTGACCTGGATGCGCGTGCCCTCGGGGAAGGCCCCGCGCAGCACCTCCTCGGCCAGCGGGTCTTCCAGCAGGCGCTGGATGGCGCGGCGCAGCGGGCGCGCGCCGTACTCGGGGTTGTAGCCCTGGTCGATGATGTGCTGGCGCGCCTCGGGCGAGAGCGTGATGGTGAGGTTGCGCTGCGCGAGGCGGTCGCCCAGGCCGCGCAGCTCGATGTCGATGATCTGCTCGAGGTCGGCGCGGGCCAGCGGCTTGAAGACGATGATCTCGTCCACGCGGTTGAGGAACTCGGGCCGGAAGTGGCGCTCCACCTCCTTCATGAGCTCGTCGCGCATGTGGCCGAAGGAGGCCTCGTCGCTGGCCTTGCTGAAGCCCAGGCTGCCCTTGCCCTTGATGGCCTCGGCGCCGATGTTCGAGGTCATGATCACGACCGTGTTCTTGAAGTCGACCTGCCGGCCGAAGGAGTCGGTCAGGCGGCCTTCCTCCATGATCTGCAGCAGCATGTTGAAGGCGTCCTGGTGGGCCTTCTCGATCTCGTCGAAGAGCACCACGCAGTAGGGGCGCCGGCGCACGCGCTCGGTGAGCTGGCCGCCCTCCTCGTAGCCCACGTAGCCGGGGGGCGCGCCCACCAGGCGGCTGACGGTGTGCTTCTCCATGTACTCGGACATGTCGATCTGGATCAGCGCGTCGGGGTCGCCGAACATGAACTTGGCCAGCGCCTTGGACAGGTGCGTCTTGCCCACGCCCGTGGGGCCCAGGAAGATGAACGAGCCCATCGGGCGGCGCGGGTCCTTGAGGCCCGAGCGGCTGCGGCGCAGCGCCTTGGCGATGGCCGAGATGGCGTCGTGCTGGCTGACCACCGTGCGGTGCAGCTCGTCCTCCATCTGCAGCAGGCGCTGGGCCTCGGCCTTCTCCAGGCGGGTGAGGGGCACGCCGGTCATGCGCGAGACGGTCTCGCGGATCAGCTCCTCGTCGACAACGCCCTCGGCCTTGGCGCTCTGCTCGCGCCACTCGCGCAGCAGCTGCTCCTTCTTGCGGCGCACCTTCTGGGCGCGGTCGCGCAGGTCGGCGGCGCGCTCGAAGTCTTGCGCGGTGACGGCGTCGTCCTTCTCCTTCTCGAGCTTGACGACCTCGGCCTCCATGTCCTTGAGGTCCGGCGGGTGCGTCATGCACTTCAGGCGCAGGCGCGCGCCGGCCTCGTCCATCACGTCGATGGCCTTGTCGGGCAGGAAGCGGCCGTTGATGTAGCGGCTGGAGAGGTCGACGGCCGCGCGCAGCGCGTCGTCGGTGTACTTGATCTTGTGGTGGGCCTCGTACTTGTCGCGCAGGCCCAGCAGGATGGCGTAGGCCTCGTCCTTGGTGGGCGGGTTGACCATCACGGTCTGGAAGCGGCGCTCGAGCGCGCCGTCCTTCTCGATGTACTTGCGGTACTCGTCGAGCGTGGTGGCGCCGATGCACTGCACCTCGCCGCGCGAGAGCGCGGGCTTGAGCACGTTGCTGGCATCGATGGCGCCCTCGGCGCCGCCGGCGCCCACCAGCGTGTGCAGCTCGTCGATGAACAGGATGACGTTCTTCGTGCGCCGCACCTCGGTCATCACGGCCTTGATGCGCTCCTCGAACTGGCCGCGGTACTTGGTGCCGGCCACCATCATGGCCAGGTCGAGCACCACGATGCGCTTGTTGCGCAGCACCTCGGGCACGTCGCCGGCCACCACCGACTGCGCCAGGCCCTCGACGATGGCGGTCTTGCCCACGCCCGCCTCGCCCAGCAGCACGGGGTTGTTCTTGGTGCGCCGCGAGAGCACCTGGATGACGCGCTCGATCTCGCCCTTGCGGCCGATGACCGGGTCGAGCTTGCCTTCCTTGGCGTACTCGGTGAGGTCGCGGCCGAAGGCGTCCAGCGCGGGCGTCTTGCTCTTGCCCTGCGCCTTCTCGCCGGGGCCGGTGCTGCTGGAGCCGCTGCTGCTGCTGCCGCCGCCGCTGCCGCCGCCCGACTGCGGGCCCTGGCCGCCGCCCTCGCCCTGGCCCTCTTCCTGCGGCTGGTCGGGCTCCGAGGGGTCGGCGCCCAGCAGCTCGAGCACCTCGTCGCGCACGTCCTCGAGCTTGACCTTGAGGTTGCGCAGCACCTGCGCGGCGATGCCCTCGTTCTCGCGGATCAGGCCCAGCAGCAGGTGCTCGGTGCCGATGTAGGTGTGGCCCAGCGCGCTGGCTTCCTCCAGCGAGAGCTCGAGCACCTTCTTGGCGCGCGGCGTGAAGGGCAGCTGGCCCATGGTGACCATCGTCGTGCCGCTGCTGACCAGCTTCTCGACCTCGTGGCGGATCTTCTTCAGGTCGATGTCGAGGTTCTTGAGCACGGAGGCGGCCACCCCGCTGCCCTCCTGCACCAGGCCCAGCAGGATGTGCTCGGTGCCGATGTAGTCGTGGTTGAAGCGCTGGGCCTCCTGGCGGGCCAGGGCCATGACGCGCCGGGCGCGATCGGTGAAGCGGTCGAACATGTCGCCTCCGTGCCGGGGGGCGCCCCCGGCGGCAGGATTCTCCCCCGCGCGGACCCCGGTCCTAGGGATGCGCCGGGGGGGAGGTTGGCCGCGGGCCACGTGCACGCCGGCGGCGTGCAGGCGGGGCGGGCGGCTGCGGGAGGGCGCCCGGCATGCCAGCGCGGCGAGGGCCGCGCGGGCCCATGCCACAGTGGCACGCTGGGAGCCATCCCACACCCCCATGACGCACCTCGCGTGCCAACCGTTGCGCGGGTTCGCCGCGACCGGTCGCAGGGCCGCAGCACGCCGGGCCTGTGGGCCTGCGGGCCTGAGGGCCTGCGGGCCTGCGGCCCGGGCCGCAGGACGGCGCGCCCGGGCCGCGAGGCGCGCGTGCCCTAGGCGCGACGCGCGCCGGGCAGGGCCAGCGCCGCGTCGCGGAAGCGGTCGCCGCGCTCGGCGAAGGAGGCGTACTGGTCGAGGCTGCTGTAGCCGGGCGAGAGCACCACCGCGTCGCCGGGCTGGGCCAGTGCGCAGGCCGCGGCCACGGCCGCGGCCATGTCGGGGCCGCCGGCCACGTGGCGCACGCGCCCGGCCAGCAGGCGGGCCACCTCGGGGCCGGCGCTGCCGATCGTCACCACGGCCTTGGCCTTGCGCACGAGCGCATCGACCAGCGGCGTCATGTCGACGCCCTTGGGCTTGCCGCCCACCAGCACGATGGCCGGCCGCGGCACGGCCTCGAGCGCCTCGCGCGCGCTCTGCGGCGTGGTGGCGTTGCTGTCGTCGACGTACAGCACGCCCCCGGCCTCGGCCACGGGCTGCAGCCGGTGGGGGAGCGGCACGGTGGCCTCGGCGCCGGCCTGCACGTGCGCCGGCGTGACGCCGGCCACCTGCAGCGCCGCGCTGGCGGCGGCCAGCGCGTTGCGGCGGTTGTGCTCGCCCCACAGGCGCATGGCCGCCAGCGAGCGCGGGGCGCTGCCCGGCAGCACGAGCTGGCCGTGCTCGAGGCGCTGGGGCGTGCCGGCGCCGAAGAGCACGCGCCGCGCCGGGCCGGCCTCCAGGAAGCCGTGGTCGCGCACGGTGGGGTCGTCGGCCGGCAGCACCGCCACGTCCTGCGGCCGCTGCATCTCCAGCATGCCGCGCTTGGCGGCGGCGTACTCGTCCATGGTGCCGTGGCGGTCGAGGTGGTCGGGGAACAGGTTGGTCACCAGCGCCACGTGCGGCGCGCGGCCCTCGCGGCGCGTCCACCACAGCTGGAAGGAGGAGAGCTCGAGCACCACGAGGTCGTGGGGCTGGATGGACGGCAGGTGGTTGAGCAGCGAGCGGCCCACGTTGCCGCCCAGGTGCACGCTGCGGCCGCTGCCGTGCAGCGCGGCCGACAGCATCGAGGCCAGCAGCGAGGAGGTGGTGGACTTGCCCTTGGTGCCCGTGACGCCCAGCACCGGGGCGCGCACGCGCGCGAGGAACAGGTTGATCTCGGTGGTCACCTCGAGCCCGCGTGCCTGCGCCGCCAGCAGCACCGGGTGCTCGAAGGGGATGGCGGGCGAGGCCACCAGCAGGTCGCGGCCCTCCAGCAGGGCCGGCAGCTGCGGCCCGAACTGCAGGCGGGCGCCGGCGTCCTCGGCCTCGCGCGCGCTGGCCTCCAGCGCCGTGCGCGGGGCCGCGTCGCTCACCAGCACGTCGGCGCCCTGCTGCACGAGGAAGCGCGCCGTCTCCACGCCGCCCGAGAAGCGGCCCAGGCCCAGCACCAGCGCGCGCCGGCCGCGCAGCGACCCGGCGGCGCTCACCGCGCGGCCCCGCCGGCCGGGGCCGGCGCCGAAGCGCGTGCCTGCGGCGTGCCGGGCTCGGCCACCTCGCGGCGCGCGCGCTCGCGGAACTCCAGCGCGCGCTGGCGCACCGCCTGCAGCGAGGCGGGGTCGGGCGTGCCGCCCAGCGGCGGCAGGCGCAGCACGCGCCGCTCGTCGCGCCGGCCGCCGAGCACCTCGCTGGGCAGGTCCACCACGGGCAGGTCGCTGGTGCGCGTGGCCACCGAGACGTCCTGCGCCACTGCGAGGAAGCCGGGCTTCTCCATGCGCACGTGCCAGGTGCCGGGGTGCACGAAGGGCAGCGTCACGGGCGTCGTGCCGCGCGCCACGCCGTCCACCCACACGCGCGCGCCCGGCGGGTCGCTGTCGAGCGTGAGCGTGCGCTGCATGCCGCAGCCGCAGAGCGCGGCAGCCAGCAGGGCGCCTGCCAGCAGGGCAGCTGCGCGCGGCAGCCTGGCGGGGCCGGCAGGCGCGCCCATGGCTAGGGCCGCTTCTTGCCGCTGGCCGAGGTGTGCGGCGCCTCGAAGGGCGTGAGCGGGGCGAGGCTCACGAGGCCCGTGGCCGGCGGGATGGGCTGCTGCGCGCGGCGCTGCGCGGCGGCGCGGATGGAGGCCGCGACGGCACGCCCGCGCTTGAGGCGCTTGCGCTCGAGGTAGTCCGCGAGGTCGTCCTCGCACTCCAGCTTGACGTCGAAGGGCACCTCGCCGGTGTACTCGCAGTCCGAGGCGTCGTACTCCTTGCAGGCCAGCATGTGGTGCGGGTAGATGCCGCAGGCGTTGTCGGGGCGCAGGTTCTTGCAGCGCACCATGACGCACAGCATCCAGCCGTCGTCGTCGTGCGTGACGAGCACGCCCTCGTGCGCCAGCCACCAGCGCACCTCGTCCCAGTCGGCCTCGCTGCGCGGCGCCGGCACCATGGCCGTGATGTAGCGGCAGCAGCGCGCCTCGCAGTTGCGCGTGCACACGGTGAACTGGTCGGGCGGCGCGGCCTTGCTGCCGGCGTCGCGCGCCAGCAGCTGCGCGGCGCGCCGGGCCGGGCTGCTGGGGCGCCCTGCGGCCGGGCGCGCCGGGCGCGCCGGGCGCGCAGGACGCGGGGATGAGGGGCGCGTGCGCTTGGCCATGGGGCGGGCGCAGAGCGTACAATGCGCCTCCCCGGCCCCACGCCGGCCCGCTGCATGAGCGCCCCGACCCTCCTGCCCCCTGC
>JBJTIJ010000342.1:0-2222 GCA_046094945.1 Planctomycetia bacterium
GGTCCTACCCGCTGCGCAGCCTGGCGGTGCGCTGGTCCTCCGCGCTGTTCAGCGCGCTGGGCATCGCCCTGACCGTGGCCGTGCTGTGCGGCGTCTTCGCCCTGCGCAACGGCTTTGCCGTGCTGCTGGCCGAGACGGGCAGCGACGACATCGCCATCTACCTGCGCCCGGGGGCCACCAGCGAGGGCGAGAGCGGCATCCCCTACGAGCGCGTGCAGCTGATCAAGAAGGAGCGCCCGGAGATCGTGCGCGACGCGCAGGGGCAGGCCGTGGCCGCCGGCGAGTCGTACCTGGCGCTCTACCTGGACCGCGCCGACCGCTCGGGCCAGGTCAACGTGCCCGTGCGCGGCATCGAGGAGGCCAGCCTCGCCGTGCACGGCGAGCGCTTCCGCATCGTGGCCGGCCGCATGCTGGCCTTCGGCAGCAACGAGGTGGTGGTGGGCCTGCCGGTGAGCCGGCGCATCGCCGACTGCGGGCTGGGGCAGGTGCTGCGCATCAACACCACCGAGTTCCAGGTGGTGGGCCTCTTCGAGTACGACGGCTCCTACCGCAGCGAGATCTGGGGCGACGTGATCAACCTGCGCGACGCCCTCAAGCGCGACTTCTTCCAGCGCGTGGTGGCGCGCGTCAAGCCCGGCACCGACCTGCCGGCGGTCTCGCGCGAGCTGGAGGACGACAAGCAGGTGGGCAGCAAGGTGGTGGGCGAGCGTGCCTACTTCGCCTCGCAGACGCAGGTGCTGGGCGGCGTGCTGTTCTTCCTGGGCGCCTTCCTCACGGCCGTGCTGGGCACGGCGGCCGTGCTGGGCGCCACGAACACGATGCTGGCCTCCATCGGGGCGCGCACTCGCGAGGTGGGCATCCTGCGCTCGGTGGGCTTCCCGGCCCGCTCGGTGATGCTGGCCTTCCTGGTCGAGGCCGCGCTCATCGGGCTGGCCGGCGGCCTGCTGGGCTGCCTGCTGGTGCTGCCGCTGGACGGCCTCGAGACCGGCACCATGAACTGGAACACCTTCACCGAGACCACCTTCGCCTTCCGGGTGGACGCGAGCCTGCTGCTGACGGCCGTGCTCATCGCCATGACGCTGGGCGTGCTGGGCGGCATCGTCCCGGCCTGGCGCGCCTCGCGCCTCAAGCCGGTGGAGGCCCTGCGCCGGCTGTGAGGCGCCGCAGCGCGCGGCCTCACTGGCCGTAGCTGGAGCCGGCGCGCGCGGCCGCGGCCCACTGGCGCAGGCCGGGCGCCACCAGCTCGACGGCGGCGATCTCGTTCCAGCCCGCGATGCGCGAGGTGGCCACCACGAGGCGCACGCTGCGCGTGCGCAGCGCCAGCGTGAGCGGGATCTCGTGCCAGGCCGGCGGCTCGGCCACGGGCGCCTCGCCCGCCCAGGCCTGCACCCAGCGGCCGTCCGGGTCGCCGGGCTCGCCCTGCCACAGCCAGGCCTGCGTGATGGCCCCCGGCGCGCAGGTCTCGTGCACGCGCAGCCGCTCGGGCACCACGGCGGTGGCGAAGTCGCACTCCACCCACACGTCGCCGCAGTCGGCGGCCTGGCTGGCCCACGCCGTGGGCAGGTCGCCGGCCCGCAGCGTGTCGGGCGGGCCGGTCATCTGCTCCGGGGCCCAGTCGCGGCCCTTCTGGCGCGCCAGCGCGCGCAGCACGCCCTCGCGGTCGTCGCGGGGCGCCTGCTCGGCCCGCACGCGCTCGGCCAGGGCGAGGTGCAGCGGGCGCGCGCTCGCCCGCAGGCTGGCGAGCAGTACCTCCACCTGCCGCGCGGCGGCCTCGGGCTGCGCCCGCAGCTGGGCGATGAGCTCCTGCAGCGCGCGGGCGTCCGGGTCGTCGCTGGGCGTGGACGGGCCCGCGACGCGGCCGGTCCCGTCCGCGCCCTCCAGCAGCGTGAAGGGATCGACGGGCGGGTCGGGGGGCGTGGGCACGGGCCCGGCGGCCTGCGGCGCGGCGGGAGGCGCGATGCGGCCCGGGCCTGCGGCGCCTGCGGGACCCGCGGGCCGCTCGGACGTGGCTTGCGGGGCGCTCGCCAGCGTCGGGCCGGGTCCGGCGGCAGGCGCTGCGCCGTCCGGCGCCTCGTCGCGCACGGCCGCGGCGGGCAGCGGCGGCGTTGCGGCCGCCTGCGGATCGCCCGTGCCCCGGCCGAGCACGAAGCCCAGCACGCCGGTGGCCAGCGCCAGCAGCAGCCAGGGCAGGGCCGTGACGCCACGCACGCGCACATGCTACG
>JBJTIJ010000343.1:0-6014 GCA_046094945.1 Planctomycetia bacterium
CCATGTTCCGCTTCCGCCGCCCCAGCCTCACCAAGCGCATCGCGGCCCGCACGTCGTGGAAGCGGGCGGTGCGCCACCGCCTCGGGCTCAAGGCGCCGCGCGGCTGGGGCTGGATCACCAACCCGCGCAAGGCCCTGCAGAACCGCATCTACCGGCGCACCACCTTCGGCGTCGAGGACCTCGCGCGCGCCGCGGGGCGCGGCAAGGGCTGCCTGCTGCTGGTGCTGGCCGGCCTGCTGGCGGCCGGCGTGGCCACGGGCCTCGTGGCCGCCGGGCTGGCGCTGCGGGCGGGCTAGGCCCCGCCCAGCAGGGCCACGCCCGAGCCGCCGATGCCCACGCGCCCCTGCTGGCGCAGCCGGGCCAGCGACTCGGCGTGCAGCGCGCGCTGGGCCGCGCTGAGCGCATCCCAGCCGAAGGCCTCCTGCAGCACGCGCAGCAGCTCGTCCTCGGGCAAGGGCCCGGTCACCGCCAGCGCGGCCAGCACGCCAGCGTCGTACTCGTCGGGATGCAGGCGCGCCGCCGGGATGTCCACGCGCTGGCGCGAGCGCGGCACCACCGTGCCCCCCGCCGGCCACCAGAAAACGCGGTCGGTGCGCAGCGCGGCATCACGCGCCAGCAACGCCAGCGCCTCCGCCAGCCGCTCGCGCAGCCGCGCGCCGCTGCGCGCGTGGCCCCAGGCCGCCAGCACGCGCGACAGCAGGTCGTCCTCGTGCAGCGGGCCCTCCTCGCGCACCACCTCGCGCAGGCTGCGCACCACGGCCTCGGTGTCGGCCTCCAGCAAGCCGCCCTGCCCGGTGCGCGGGCGCGCCTCGCGGTAGGCCGCAAAGGTGACGCGCCGGCGGCCGGCGGGCGCCGCGGGCGAAGGCGCCGCCGAGCCGGCGGCCAGCGGCACGGCCGGCTCCCGCACGGCATCGGCAGCCGCCCGCAGGGTCGCCGTCGCGCCCGCCTCGCGCTCCTCGCGCGCGGCGCGCGTCGCGGCGTCGATCTCCTGGCGCAGGCGCTCCAGCACGGCCTTGCGGTCCTGCCACCAGTCCAGCGACCAGACGCGCACCAGCCGCCAGCCCAGCCCGCGCAGCACCTCGTCGCGCAGCCGGTCGCGGTCGCGGGCCGACTCGGCGCTGTGGTAGGCCACGCCGTCGGCCTCGATGCCGCACACGAAGCGCCCCGGCACCTCGGGGTCCAGCACGCCGATGTCGATGCGGTAGCCGGCCACGCCCACCTGCGGCTGCACGCGGTAGCCCGCCTCCTGCAGCGCCTGCACCATCTCGGCCTCCAGCGGCGACTCGGTGGCGGCAGCCGCCGCGATCGTCTCGCTGCCCTCCATGCTGCCGGTCTCGGCGTAGCGCAGGAAGGCCCGCAGCAGCTGCGCGCCCATGCTGCGCGCCGTGGAGATGTCGATGTCCTCGGCATGCATGCTGCTGAACACCACCATGCGCTCGCGCGCGCGGGTGGTCAGCACGTTGAGCCGGCGCGCGCCGTTGGGGCCGTTGACCGGCCCGAAGTTCTGCCGCAGGCGCCCGTCGGCGCTGCGGCCGTAGGTGATGCCCAGGAAGATGACGTCGCGCTCGTCGCCCTGCACCGACTCGAGGTTCTTGACGAAGAAGGGCTCGTGCGCGTCGCTGGAGAGCCACGCCTCCAGGTCGGGGTCGGCACGGCGGCGGCGCTCGAGCTCGTCCTGCACGGCCAGCTGCTGGGCCAGCGAGAAGGTGCCCACGCCCAGCGACTGGTCGGGATGCGTGCGCGCGTGCTCCACCACCGCGTCCACCACGCGCCGGGCCTCGGCCCGGTTGGTGCCGCTGCCCTCGTAGACGCCCTCGGGCACGTGCACGAAGGACAGCCCGCGCACGCGCCGGTCGGTGTTCACGCCCGGGAAGGTGTAGAGGCGCGACTCGTAGAAGTGGCGGTTGCTGTACGCGATGAGCGACTCGTGGCGGCTGCGGTAGTGCCAGCGCAGGTCGGTGCCGTGCAGGCCGGCGGCCAGCGCGTGCTCCAGCACGCTCTCGTGCTCCTCGTAGGGCAGGGCATCGGGGTCGGTGCCGGCCACGGCCTGCACCTGGCCCGTCTGGACGGCGAAGAAGTTGGTGGGCGGCAGCTGCTTGGGGTCGCCCACCACCACCAGCTGGCGGCCGCGCGCGATGGCGCCCAGCGCGTCCTCGGGCGTGAGCTGCGAGGCCTCGTCGAAGATCACGAGGTCGAAGGTGGTGGAGGCCGACAGGCCCATGGCCACCGTGAGCGGCGACATCAGGAAGCAGGGCTTGAGCGCCCGCACGGCCTGCCCGGCCTCGTGCAGCAGCCGGCGCAGCGACGCATGGCCCTTCTGCCGCGCCAGCTGCCCGCGCAGGAAGGCCACCTCGGGGGCGATCTGCGGCGAGGCCAGCCGCAGCTGGGCCTGCGTCTTGAGCTTCTCGGCCAGCCGCCCCCGGTGGTAGCGCACGGCCTCGGCGTCCAGCCGGCGGAACTCGGCGATGTTCTCCTGGTGCGTGCTGCCGCGGAAGCGCGCCAGCGCCGGCTCGGCGGCCATGCGCTCGTCGAGCCAGCGCTCCAGGAAGCGCCGCTCGAAGGCCAGGCCCAGGTCATCCCACGGCACGCGCCCGGCCTCGGCCTCGGCCAGCAGCGGCGCCGCCAGGCCCTCGCGCACGCCCGTGCACAGCCGGTGGAACTCGCCCCACGCGCGCCAGCCATGCGGGTCCGCCTCCAGCGCCGCCACGCGCGCCAGCGCCTGCTCCAGCGTGCCCTCCTGCAGCCACGTCGCCGGCGCCTGCACCTGCGCGGCCAGCGCGCGCAGCGCCGCCTCCAGCGCCGCTGCCGCCGCCGCCAGCCGCTCGCAGGCGCCGGCCGCGGGGCCCACGCGCGCAGCCTCCAGCATCCCGGGGGCCGCAGGCCCCAGCGCGAGCGCGCGCACGAGGTCGCGCCAGGCCGCCAGCCAGCGCGCGCGCCCCGCGAGGGCGCCCCAGTCGCTGGCCGCGCCACGCCAGGCGGCAGCGAAGAGCACGGGCCCCTGCGTGTCGGCCTCCAGCGCCGCCCGCGCCTGCTCGGCGCGCAGCGCCGCGCGCAACGCGGCGGCCGCGTGGCTCGCGTCGCGCCAGCTGCCCGCCACCATCGCCTTGCGCAGGCGGCCGCGCGCCCCATGCCAGGCCGGCACCAGCCAGCGCCAGGCGCTGGCGGCGCGCGCCTCGACCTCGGCGGCCGCCGGCAGCAGCGCCGAGAGGGCGGCGGCCACGGCCGGGCCCGGGCCCGCGCCCGCGCCACCGCCCGCGGCCGCGCGGGCCGCCGCCAGGAAGGGCTCCCCCGCCGCTGCGTCGGCCACGCAGGCCTCGCCCCGCGCGACGAGCCCCGCCGCGGCCGCCTCGTCGGCCCCGCCCAGCCACGCTGCGGCCAGCGCGGGCTCCACGCCGCGGGCCTCGCGCAGCAGCGCGCCCAGCCGGGCCAGCTCGACCGCGTGCGAGAGCGTGAGCGTGGCGGGCAGGGCGAGGTCGGGACGCACGGCCTCCAGCGCCTGCGCAAGGGAGCGCGCCCGCTCGCTGGCCTCGCGCAACGCGTCGGCCAGCCGGTCGCGCGCATCCAGCCTGAGCTCGGTGGCCTGCATGCCGCGCCAGGCGTGCGTGGCGGGCACGGGCAGGGCCTTGGCCGCCCCCTCCAGCCCGGCCAGCTGCGAGAGCAACGCCTGGAACGCCTCGCGCGAGACGTCCTGCACCTGCAGCACGCAGCGCGTGGCCGGCGCAGCCGCCAGGCGCGCCAGCCGCCCCAGCACGGCATAGGCCGACATGCCCAGCGGCTCCACCTCGTGGTGCAGCGCGGACTGGTAGGCGTTGAGGCGCTCGCGCACCTCCTTGAGGCGCGCCGCGTCCAGCGGCGCGGGCCGCTGCACGGCCAGCGTGGCGTCCAGCGAGCGGCGCAGCTCGGCCGCCACCGCTGCCTTGCTGGCCTTGCCACTGTGCACCTCGAAGCAGGCGCTGCCCAGCCCCACGCGCTTGAGGCGCTCGTAGACCACGTTGAGCGCCGCCTGCTTCTCGGCCACGAACAGCACCGTCTTGCCCGCGTCCAGCGCCGAGGCCACGATGTTGACGATGGTCTGGCTCTTGCCGGTGCCGGGCGGCCCGATCACCACCATCGGGTGGCCCTGCGCCACGGCCTGCACGGCGCGCAGCTGCGAGGAATCCGCGTCCAGCACCAGCGTGTGCTGCTCGACAGGGGCCTCTGCGTCCAGGTCCAGCGCGTCGATGCCCGGCGGGCGCGTCATGCCCGTGGCGGTGCCGTCGCGTTCCGCCAGCGTGCGCACCAGCGGGTGGCCGGCAAACTGCCCTGCGTTGCGCCCCAGGTCTTGGTGCATCACGAACTTCTGGAACGAGAAGATGCCCAGCAGGCAGTCGCCCGTCACGCCCCAGCCGTCCTTGCTGCCCACCAGCCGCCCCACCTCCTGCAGCCAGGCGGCCGGGTCGAAGTCACGCGCGCCGGCGTCGTCGGCGTCCGGCCCCGGCGGCAGCACGAGCCCGTGCTGCGCACGCAGGTACTCGGCCAGTGCCGGGTTCACCACGGGATCGTCGGCGCCCCGTGCCACGCGCCAGCCCTCGCGCCCGTCGCGCTCCAGCGCCGCCGGCACCAGCAGCAGCGGCGCCAGTCGCACCTCCTGCGCCGACTCGCTCTCGCGGAAGGCCAGGAAGCCCAGCGCGAGGAACAGCGTGTTCACGCCCTGCTCCTCGAGCGAGGAACGGGTGGTCTCCGACAGGCGCAGCGCGCGCGTGGCCAGCGCCTCGGCCGGCAGGTTGACGTCCAGCCACGTGTCGCGGTGCGCCGCGGCCCCCGCCTCGCCCAGCGGCCCGCCGCTGCCGAAGGCCGGCAGGCCCGCCGCACGGGCCGAGCGCGCCCGCCCCGGCGCGCCACGCGCACTGCCCGCGCCCGGGGCCGGCGCCGGGGCCTCCTCAGGCGGGCCGAGTCCCTCGCCGCCCGGCAAGACGCCGTCCGCGGCCCCCGGCCGCGCCGGCAGGTCGCCCTCGGCCTCCGCCCCCACGCCGCGCAGGCGCAGCCGCGCGCCGCGGGTCACGAGCGCGTCCCACACCGCCACCGGGTGCTCGCCCACCACCTCGATGGCACCGCCCCGGGAGCCCGGCTTGTAGTTGAGCAGGCGCGAACGCATGCTCGTGTCGACGAGCGCCGCGCGGCAGGTGTCGAGGAACGCCTTGGCCAGCGCGCTGTACCTGCGGTCCGACGCTCCTGCGGCGCAGTATCCCCCCCTGCGCGCCGGCCGCAACTCCGGCCCGGGCCACGCCACGTCGCGCGCGACGGTGGCCGCCCGCTGCGGTTGCTGAGGGGCGCGGCACCCACGGCCCCCTCGAGGGCGACCCCGCCCCCGGTCGAGCGCGACGCGCGCCTCCCCCGGCCCGGCGGGGTCCTGACTCGCACGTTCCAGGGCAAGGAGGTCAAGGTCCAGGTCCTCGACGCCGGGTTCGGCTACGAGGGCAAGACCTGGCGCTCGCTCTCCGCGATCGCCAAGGCGATCACGGGCACGAGCTGGAACGGGTTCCTCTTCTTCGGCCTGCAGACGCGCGCGAAGCAGCCGACGGACGCGGCGCCCGCCGCGAAGGACGGTGCGAAGTGAGCCGCGCCGACGAGGCCCCGGGACCGGTCGAGCGCCTCAACGCCCTGGCCGGGGGGAAGATCCTCGGCGCCACGATGGGCGACGGGGGCTTCCCCTCCGTGCTGGTGCGCATGCCCAACGGCACCGAGTGGTGGATCGACCTCCAGAGCGACCCCGAGGGCAACGGCCCCGGGTTCGCCAACGTGGAGCGGGCCGTGCCCGCGGGGAAGGCGCGATGAGCGGCTTCTACGTCACGGTCTACGTCGAGGGTCCGCCTGACCTGCCCCCTTCCGCCCGCGCCACATGGTCGAGGTAGAAACAAGACCCTGACCAGGAGGCGCAGATGGCAAGGAAGAAGTACACGCCGGAGGACATCATCCGGATGCTGCGGGAGGCCGAGGTCGAGCTGGCCAACGGCCAGCCGATGGTCGCCGTGCTC
>JBJTIJ010000344.1:0-8577 GCA_046094945.1 Planctomycetia bacterium
GGTTAAAGCCGCTAGCTCCTGAAGCTAGTGCGTCTGCCAATTCCGCCACTTCGGCACGACGGGAGGAAGGGGCCCTCGCGGGGCGACCGGGGAGGGGTCAAGCCACGGCGCCACGGCCGGCCGGCGGGGCGACGGCCAGCCGCGCCGGGGCGCAGGTCGGGGCGGTATGCTCGCCCTGTGCGGCGCGTCCCGGTCATTCCCGAGGCCCGGGCGCTGGCGCTGGGCCTGCTGCTGGGCGCGGCCGGCCTGCTGCTGGCGCTGGGCTGCGGCCCCGGCCTGCCGCCCGAGGTGGAGCAGCGCCGGGCCGAGGCGGCCCCCGAGCAGGTCGCAGAGTGGGCCGGGGAACTCGCATCGAGGGGCGAGCCGTGGGCGGCCTTCCCCGACCCGCCGGGGCCAGGCAAGGTGCTGGTGCAGCACCTCGTGCTCGGGCACGAGTCCTATCGCATGGAGGTGCGCGTGCGGCCCGCCTCGGGACGCGTCACGCTGGGCATCCGCGGCGTGGACCGCCAGGTGGGCGGCGGCGGCTGGCTGGCCTTCGCCGAGGGCACGTGGCACGCGAGTGACGCCGAGCGGCAGGGCGAGGTTCCCAGCCCGTGGGCCGGGGCGGTGGCCCGCATCGGCTGGTCGTGCCTGGGCGCGCGCCTGCGCTCGGGCAACGACGGCGTGGCACGGCTGGTGTGGGACGCCTCGGGAGAGGGCCTGCAGGCGCTCTACCTCGGCTATGGCGAGCCGGGCGTGTGGACCAAGGCCTACGCCGCGCGCGTCGAGCCCGGCGGCGACCTCTCCCGCGGCACGCTCAAGGGACAGATCCCGGCCAACCACCTGCTGCCGCGCCCGCTGGAGGCCAAGGCCCGCTATGGCGTGCGCGTGCGCGTCACGGGCCGTGACGGCCGCCTGCTGGAGGGCGCCGTGGTGCGCCTCAAGGGTCATCCGGCGACGGAGGCCGTCACCGACGGCGCGGGCCTGTGCGAGGTGTGGCTGCCCGGCGCGGCCGCCCCCGTGGCGCAGGTGCTGTGCGCCGGCGCGCTGGGGCACCGCAACGGCGAGCGCGTCCTCTTCGCCGACGACGCCCAGCCGGGCTGGCGCCCGGGCGGGCTGGCGCAGGGCACGCTGGACCTCGTGCTCGAGCCGCTGCCGGCGGGCGACCGCCGCGACTACGCCTGGCACCCGCCGGCGCCCGACAGCGACCCCGAGAGCCTGATGGCCTGCGGAACCTGCCACAAGTGGCAGTACGACGAGTGGCAGGGCAGCCGGCATGCACGCAGTGCCGACAACGGCCACGTGGCCTTCGAGCACGCGCGCATGCTGGCCGAGGCGCCCGAGGCGCCCGACGACTGCCGCGCCTGCCACCAGCCCGGCGAGGCTGCGGTCACGGGCGGCGGCGGCTGGCGCCCGCGCGGCTGGCGCGCCGCGGTGCACTGCGACCTGTGCCACAAGGTCGCGCACGTGGCCGACCTGCGCGAGAGCGGCGTCTGGGGCGCCCTCGCGCTGGCGCGGCCCGCGCCCGACGAGCGCCTGCGGCCGGGCGGCATCCACCGCGTCTTCGGCCCGCTGCCCGACGTGACCTACGCGTTCATGGGTGCCGCGTGGAACCCCATCTACGAGAGCTCGCATTACTGCGCCGGCTGCCACCAGGGCGGCGGACGCTGGCGCGAGGGCGCCGCGGCCAAGCTGGACACCTTCGAGGAGTGGCGCCGCTGGGCCGCCGCTCAGCCCGCCGGCACGGCCCGTTCCTGCCAGGACTGCCACATGCCGGCGGGCAGCACCGTGAGCGACGAGGGCAAGCCCATCGACCAATTGGCCTGGGACGGCCTGCACCGCGACCCCTCGCAGGTGCACGGGCACCGCTTCCGGGGCAGCGAGGCGGCCTTCGCGCGCGAGGCACTGGACGTGCAGGTGGACAAGCAGGTGCTCGACGGCCGGGTGAGCGCGCGCGTGCGCATCACGAACCGAGGCGCCGGGCACAGCATCCCCACGGGCACCTGGACCAAGCACGTGCTGGTGGGCGTGTGGGCGCGGCAGGGCGGCCGCTGGCTGGCGCAGGTAGGGGGCGAGCGCGCCCTGACGGTGGCCGGTGCACCCCCTGCGGGCCCGCTGGCCGCCGGCGACTGGCGCAACCCCGGCGGGCTGGTGCTGGGCGTGCGTGCGGCCGAAGAGGCCAGCGGCGCGTTGCGCCAGCCCAGCCCGTGGCTGCCGTGGCGGGCCGGCGAGGTGCTGGACGAGCGCCTTGCCCCCGGGGCCACGCGCGAGGCCACCTGCGTGTTCACGCTGGAGGCCGGGGCGGCTGAGCCTGTCGAGGTGGTGGTGCGCGTCGTGCACCGGCGCGGCGAGATGGGGGCCGGGCCGGCGCACCTGCCGTGGGTGCCGCGGCCCTACGACGAGCCCGCCGAGCAGCTGTGGCTGGAGGTGGTGCGGTGAGGCGCGGCTGGGTGCTGCTGCTGGGGCCCTGGCTCGCCTCCTGCGGCGAGCGCGCCGCCGAGCCGCCGCCGCTGCCCACGGGCAAGGTGCCGCCCAGCCTGGTGCGCCAGGTGCGCGGCCGTCCCACCTCCGACTGGCTGGCCCAGTCGGGCGCCGCCGACCCGGCGCAACGCGCCGAGGCGCTGCTGGCCCTGGGCGAGCTGCTCGACGAGCCGGCCGCGCTGGCGGCGCTGCTGGAGCGGGGACTTGGCGACGTCGACGCGGGCGTGCGCCACGCGGCCGTGCTCGTGGCGGGCCGCGTGCCGCGGGCGCTGGCGCCGGCGGCCGAGCAGGCGCTGGTGGCGGCGCTGGCAGCGCCCGAGCGGGGCCTGGCTCGGGCTGCGGCAGCCGCGGTCGAGGCGCGCGGAGCGCTCGCCGGCCCGGCACTGGCCGAGGCACTGGCGGCTCCTGACGAGCGGCTGGCGCGCGAGGCCGCCCGCGCGCTGGGCAGCCTCAGGGGAGCGGCAGCACCCTGGGCGGGGGCGCTCGTGACCCGCCTGCGCGAGGATCAGCGCCTCTCCGTGCTGCTGGAGGCCCAGCGCGCCCTGGCGCGCGTGGGGCCCGAGGCCGTGCCGGCGCTGGCGCAGGGCCTGCCAGGCGCGCCCACCGAGGCCGCGCTGCAGCTGCTGGACCTGCTGCGGGTGCAAGGGCCGGCTGCGCTGCCGGCCTGGCCCCAGCTGCGCCCGCTGCTGGAGGCGCCCGAGGGCGCCGTGGCCGCCGCGGCCGCCGAGGCCGTGGTGGCGCTGGGCCCGAAGGTGCTGCCGCTGCTGGAGGCCGAGCCTGCGGGCGCTGTGGCCGCCGTGGCCGAGCGCATCCGTGCGGCGGCCGCGGCCCGCTGAGGTCGCGAGCAGGGCCCAGCCGAGCGCGCGTGCGGTGCGACGCGGCCCCGGCGTGGGCCGGGCCAAGGTCGCCCGGCGAAAGCCGGTCCCGGAACGGAACGCGGGCGCTGGCCTCGCAGCCAGCGCCCGCGGGAGGGCTGCCTCGGGGGTCGTCGCGCTACAGCTTGTAGAAGTAGTTCGAGACCAGGTCGAGGTTCATGAGGTAGTTGAAGCCCTTCGCCATCAGGTGGCGCTTGGGATAGAACTCGCCGGTGGACAGGTAGCCCAGCGCGGCCACCGTGGCCGACTGCACGTACATGTCGCTGTCGTCCTGCGCCTTCTCGAGCAGCGCATCGAAGGTGGACGGGCGGCGGTCCTTGGTGAGGCCCAGCGCGTAGACCATGTGGCTGGCGACGAAGCCGTCGCGCACCTCATCGGTCTTGAGGATCGCCACGATGTCGTCGGCGCCCTGGTTGGTGCCCAGCAGGGCCAGGCCCAGCGCCGCGTAGGCGCGCGAGACCGGCGAGCGGGTGGTGCGCAGCATCTGCTGGATGCTCTTGCCCGAGCCGGGCGTGCCGATCATGCCCAGGCCCAGCGCCGCGTAGCCGCGGATGTACGGGTGCGGGTCGGTGTCGATCACGGTGCGCATCAGCACGTCGGCGCGCGGGTCGCCCAGCAGGCCGAAGGCGATGCAGGCCGCGCCACGGGTGGTCGGCGGGCGGTTCTTGCCAGTCAGGGCCTCGCTGGCCAGGTCGAAGGCGCTGGGCGCCTTGGCGATGGCGAGCGCCAGCAGGTTGAACTCGCGCTGGCCGACCGCGTCCTTCTTGTAGACCGCTTCCAGGTGCTTGATGGCGTCTGCGTTCTGGGTGGCTGCCGCGATGCGGCCCAGGCTCACCGCCGCCATGCGGTTCACGAAGCCGTCGCTGTCCTTGATCATGGCCTCGGCGAGGTCGCGCACGACCTCCTTGACGCCCTTGCTCATCTCCTGGCGCTGCACGGGGATGAGCGTCTCGAGGGCCTTGATCTTCTGCTCGTCCTCGGGCGAGACCGGGACGCCCACGTAGGCCTCGTAGGGCGCGCGGATGGCCGCGATCTTCTGCTCGGCCTCGGTGCGGTAGTCCAGCACGCCCAGCGCGATGGCCGCGCTGCGGCGCACGTCCTCGGCCTTGTCGGCCAGCGCCTTGCGCAGGCGCTCGTGGCCCACGGCGAAGGAGCCCAGGCGGCCGATGGACTCGACGGCCTCGGCGCGGAACTCGGCGCGGCGCGCCTTGTTGCCCGCCTCCTCCTCGAGGAACTCGGGCAGCGAGGGGTCGTTGTCCATGCCCGAGTAGCCCAGCGCCATGTAGGCGGCGGCCGCCACCTCGAAGCTGGACTTCTCGGAGAGCGCCAGCTCCTTGAGCATCTCGCCGGCCATCTGCGCGGCGGTGCCGCCCTCGTCGTTGTGCTTGAGGGCCGTGATGGTCAGGGCCAGGAAGGCGCGCACGTCCTCCTCGGCCTTGGGGTCACGCGCGATGCGGTACATGGCCAGCATCGAGCTGTCGTCGGCCACGTAGAACAGGCCCAGCGCCGCGGCACGCGCCACCAGGTGGTTCTTGTCGGCGATCTTCTTGAGCAGGATCTCGCGCGCCTCGGCCTTCTGGGCGGGCGTGGCGGCCACGCGGCCCATGCTGATGAGCGCGGCCTCCTTCACGAACACCTGCTTGTCCTCGACCAGCTTGCGCAGGACGGGGAACAGCTTCTCCTCGACCAGCTGCGCGCTGACGTGGTCGGGGCCCGAGCGGCGCGGGCCGTCGTTGGTCACGACCGGCGCCACCCAGCGGCGCGGGAAGAACTCGATGCGGTTGAGCTCCCACCAGGTCTCCCAGGTGGTGTCGTCCTGCGCCTGCTTGCCGCGCTGGGTGGTGTCGGGCCCGGTGGTGGGGGTGTTGGAGGGCGTGTTGGGCGGCGGCACCTTGATGCTGGGGGTGGTCACCGGGCCGCGCGGGCCCTCGGTGGTCGGCGGCGCCTCGGGCGCCGGGTCGGTGGGCTCCTCGGGAGCCTTGGGCGCGTTGGGGTCGTTGGGCTCGCGCACCCCGGGCGGCACCGAGCCGCCGGGCTTCTTGAAGCGGATGCAGGAGTCGGCCTGCGTGCCCAGCGCCAGCACGGGGCCGGCGACGAGCAGGGCGATGAGCCAGGGGCGAAGGCGCAGCATGGGGGGAAACCTCCGGTGGGGGTACCTACACCTTTACAAACCGTATGCCTCTCCCCGCCGGCACGCAAGCACCAAGATCCACCCCCGGGAGGGCCATTCATGGCCTCGGCAGGGCGGCGTGCTGGCCTCCCCCCCGGCGGCCGCGGGCCCGAGGTCCCGCCACGGTGCCGTCGCGTTACCGGCAAGCCCCGCCAGCGGGAGGCCGACGTGACGTCCCGGCCGCGGCGACTCCATCGCGGGCGGGGCGGGGAAGGCCCGCGGCGCGCTCGGCAGGCGCGTGCGCGGGCCCACCGCCGGCGCAGCCCCGCTAGCCCGCCCTCCTCCTCTTGCTGGTGCGCCCGTGGCCTAGCGCGCCGCCTGCCCGGCGCGGGCGCAGGTGCCGCACCAGCCGGGGTGCATGACCAGCGGCGCCAACGGTGCCGGGGGCGGGGGCGGGCCCAGCGGCTTGGCCGAGGGACCGTCGGGCAGCGGCGCCACCAGCGGGTGGCCGCGCAGCACCCGGCCCTGCCCAGGGGTGATCGTGCGGCCGCCCGTCACGAGCCAGTGCATGAGGTAGCCGCCGCCTGTCTCGCTGCAGCCCCCGCCGATGCCGTAGGCCGGGCACTCGTCGGTGTCGTCGATGAAGTCGTGCGCGCCGGTCTCCTCCACCGTGTGGTAGAGGCCCAGCAGGTGGCCGACCTCGTGCGAGGCGATGGTGGCCGTCTGCGCGGCGGAGTAGCCGTCGAACTGCGTCATGACGCCGGAGACGCGCGTGCCGTTGCGCTGCGGGCCGCCGATCATGCCCGCCACGCCTACCACGCCACCGCCCAGTGCCTGCTGCACGAAGAACAGGTTCACGCGCACCTCGCTGGCGGCGGAGCTCAGCTTGAGCAGCTCGGGGAACTCCTGCTCGCTGACCATGTTGAAGCGGCTGTCGGTGACGTCGTAGAAGTCCACGTCGCCCAGCTGGATGCCCTGCCCGCGCAGGATCGTGTCCATCTCCGCGAGCACCTGCTGCATGCGCGGGTCGGTGGGCGCGCCGGCGGCATCGGTGGAAGCCGCGGGCACGAGCCACACGTTGAGCGGCAGCAGCCCCGTGCTGCTGGTACCCCCGGGCCGGCGCTCGACGATGGTGCGCACGCGGGCCGCGGTGCTGCCGTTGAAGGTGCGCCGCAGCCGGAAGGTGTAGGTGCCGCCGCCGGGCACCAGCTGCAGGCCGGGCCGGTCGGTGTTGGGCACCTGCGCCGTGAACACCTGCTGGCTGTAGGCCCACACGTAGCTGCCGCTGCCGTCGCTGGCCTCGTAGACCTTGCCGCCGGGGCCCGTGAGCTCGTAGAGCCCCAGCGTCTCGTCCTCGGAGGAGGCCAGCGCCTCGAGCGTGAGGCTGATGGCATCGGCCGGCACGAACACCGAGAGCAGGGCCGTCGAGAGGCCCGTGAAGGGCACGTCCCCGAAGTCGGTCACGTCCTGCCGGGCCGGCAGGTTGGCGGCCACGGGCACGGGCAGGGCAGCGCCCACGTCCGTGGGGCCCAGCACCAGCCTGTCTTCCAGCGGCCCCCCCGAGGCCGAGGTGGCGCGCACGGTGAGGGCGAGGGAGGCCCCCGGCAGCAGCGTGGCCGGCAGGCTGCCCAGCACGGACAGGCCTGGCGCCGTCACCTGCACGCTGGAGAGGGTCACGGGGCTGAGCGCGCGGGGGTTGAGCACGGACAGGGCAAGGTCGTGCGTGGCGCCGGCGGCCAGCGTGCCGAAGACCAGCAGCGGCGGCGTGGCCACCAGGCGCACCACCTCGGCCGTGGCCCGGAAGGCCACGCTGCTGGTCTGGCTGCTGCCGTCGGCTTGCCACAGCAGCGTGATGCTGCCGGAGAACGGCCCCGCGGCGCCGGGCGTGCACAGCACCGGCAGGCTGGCCGTGCCGCCGGCGGCCACCGCCAGCGGCAGCACGCCGGAGCGGATGCGGAAGGACGTGCCCGGGGCCGGCTCGCTGACGGTGGCCGGCACCGACAGCGGGTTGGTGAAGGGCTGCAGCACCTCGGTGGGCACCGTGCGCGCCACCGTGCCCAGGTCGATGCCCGCCGGTGCGCTGTTGCCGCCGCCACCGCCGCAGCCCGTGCACGCCAGCGTGCCCAGCAGCAGTGCCAGCAGCACGCGCAGGGCCACGCCGCCGCGCCAGCCTCGGGAGGGGAACAGGTCTCGCATGCGTGCTCCAGGCCGGGATCGGCACTCTACCCCACGGGAGCCGCGCCACGAGATGCGCGGCTTGCGCGTTGCGTGCCGTACAGTGGGCGCGTGGCCCGCCGCGTCGCCGTCCCCTGCCTGCTGCTGCTGGGCCTCGTGCTGCCCACGGCCGCCTGCAGCAACAAGCAGAAGAAGCTCAGCAGCGGCGGGGACCTGCTCGGGCAGGTCTACTACGACCTGCTGGGCGGCGAGCGCGCGCCCTCGCACTACTACGGCATCCTGCAGGGCAGCCGCGACCCCGAGTCGTTTGCCTACCGCATGGGCGACGACCCCTACCTCGTGGACAAGAACGTGGACGCGCTCACGCGCCTGGGCGGGGCCGAGTACGGGCGCCTGGAGGGCCTGGGCAACACGGTGGTCCTGATGCTGGAAGTGCTGCTGGAGGACGCCTCCTCGCTGGCCCGCAGCCAGGCGGCCTGCTCGCTGGCGCGGCTGGGGGCACGGCTGCCGCGCTACGCCACGCGGGGCCCGCTGGACGACGGCACCCGGCTGGCCACGGCGCTGGGCGAGGTGCAGGGCCTGCTGGCCCAGGGGCCGGCCGGGCGCGAGCGGCTCGTGCAGGTGGTGACGGCCATCGGCGAGGCGCAGTACGAGCCGGGCCTCTACGCCAAGAAGGCCCTGCAGTTCTTCGGCACGACGGCCGGGCTCGTCGACGAGCGCGACCCCCTCGCGCGCGAGGCCATCGACACGGCCCTCGTGAAGGTGATGCGGCAGGCCATCGCCTACGGGCTGACGGCCGCCATCGAGGGTCCGGCCGACTTCGTGCGCGCCGATGCGCTGCGCGGCCTGCGCGTGCTGCGCGAGGCCGGCGCCGTGGGCGCGGTGCGCCAGCGGCTGGGCCTCGAGGTGAGCGCCATGGTGCGCGGCGAGGCGGCCGACTACCTCGCCAGCGTGGGC
>JBJTIJ010000345.1:0-1294 GCA_046094945.1 Planctomycetia bacterium
AGCGTGGGCTGTCGCGGGGCGGCGTGGGGCCGGCAGGCTGGCGGAGGCCGGGTGCGGTTGGTAGGGTGGGGCAGGCTGCGCGAGCGCAGCCGCCCTCCCGGAGTCCCAGATGCGTCCCGCGACCTCCCGCCGTGCCCAGGCCGGCTTCTCCTTCATCGAGATCCTGGTCGTGATGGGCATCATCACCTTGCTGACGAGCATGGTGGTGGTGGTCATCCCGCTGATGAACGAGCGCGGCGCGCGCACGAAGTCGCAGGACAACGTGAAGAACCTGGTCATCATGATGCAGGCGCTCAACACGAACATCAGCCAGTGGCCGCCCTACAACGGCAAGTGCTTCACGCTGGCGCCCATCGCCCACGGCGTGCACAACCCCGACGCCCCCGGCGCCCTCGAGGTGTTCTTCAGCCCCGCCGACTCGCTCTACAAGGCCAGCGGCGTGGACGTGGAGCGCTACAAGGCCATCACGAAGCAGAAGCTGAAGTCGGGCGAGGACGTGCGCGAGCTCACCTCGTACGCCGGCCGGCGCAACGGTGACGGTGCCGAGTACGTGCTCACGTCCTCGGACACGAGCCGCAAGGGCCTGATCTGCTTCGGCGACGACGACGACGGGGCCCTGCACCACAAGGCCGGCCTGGTGGTGGCCTTCGCCAACGGCACGGCCCAGTTCCTGAACTGGGACGACCTGGGCATGACCGAGCCCAAGAACGAGCGCCAGCCCGACCCCTTCCTGGGCGAGAGCGCGACCAGCGAGCTGCTGAAGATGCTCAGCAGCGGGCGCTAGGCCCGCGGCAGCCGCAACGGGCCCCCCCACCGACCGCCACACCCGGCGGCCCGGGGCCCCGGGCCGGAGGTGCCGGTCGTAGGGGGCGCTTGGCTGGCTGTGAGGCCCCCGGGGGGCGGCAGGTCACCCCACGGGCTGTGCAGGCCCCTCGAGCCGCACCCGCCAGCCCTCGCCACGCAGTGCGGCGCTGGGCTGGCACGGCACCCTCGGCGCGCCCGGCGGGCCTCCCCGGGCGCACGCCCGGGCCTGCCGCCGGGTCGCCGGCCGCGGGCCCTCACCGGGAGCACGCCCGCCGGCCCGCGCAGCCCCCCGCAAGGCCATGCCCACGACCCATGGGCCCCGCGGGAGGCGCAAAGTGCGCCCCCTACGACCGGCACATCCGGCCGGCAGCGGCACCGGGCCGGGCCGTCGCGCGAGGCGCGGGGCAGGCCCTGCGGCCCGCCCGAGGCTGCCGCGGGCCTAGCGCCCGCTGCTGAGCATGTTCAGCAGCTCGCTGGTCGCGCTCTCGCC
>JBJTIJ010000346.1:0-3742 GCA_046094945.1 Planctomycetia bacterium
GGCTGGAAGTGCACCGCGCGAGTGAGTGGCTGTGCGATCCAGCCCCCTGGTGTGCGGCCCCCGCCCAGGTGGGCAGCAGGTTGTCCTGTGTGGCCGACCTGTCGCCCGGCTGACTAGGTTCCACGGCAGGGCTGGGCGCGGGGTGCTGTCGGGCTCGGCGTTGGGCTACCCGCAGTGCCCGCTCTCTGTGGGCCGTTCGTGACCTAGGCCTGGGTTTCGACGTTCGCTCCGTTCCCCCGGGTGTGACGCCCGGCCCCCGGCGCAAGGTTGAGGTTGGGCTGCGGACGGGCAGGGCGCCCTGTACGCCCTCCCGCCGGCTGCCTATGCTGCCCCTCGCATGGGCGGCACGGGCCAGTTCGGCGCTGGGACGGGCGGCGGGGCCGCGGGGGAGGCGGCACGCCTGAGGGCGGCGGTGGCGGCGCTGGAGGCGCAGCGGGAGGTGCTGGGGCCGGAGGCGCTGGAGGCGGCGCTGGCGCCGCTGAGGGCGCGGCTGGCGGTGCTGGCGGGGGCGGAGGCGCAGGGCGGGCGCGGCGCGGGCGAGCGGCGGCCGATGGGGGGGCTGTTCGGCGACCTGTCGGGGTTCACGACGCTGGCGGAGCGGGCCGACCCGGAGGCGGTGGCCGAGATGCTCTCCGAGCTGTGGGGCGAGCTCGACGGGATCGTGCAGCGGCTGGGCGGCACGGTGGACAAGCACATCGGCGATGCGCTCATGGCGTGGTGGGGCACGCGCGGCACGGCCGAGCGCGCGGCGGCGCTGGCGCTGGAGGCTGCGCTGGCCATGCAGGTGGCGGTGGGGGCCTTCGTGGCGCGTGGGCGGCTGCGCGCGCTGGGCGAGGCGGCACCGGGCAAGCCGGTGGGCATGCGCATCGGCGTGCATGCGGGGCTGGCCTTCGTGGGCGAGGTGGGCGCGCGTGGCGAGCGCACGGCGCTGGGCGACACGGTCAACACCGCCAGCCGGCTGCAGGCGCTGGCGCCGGTGGGCGGAGTGCTGGCCTCGGAGGAGGTGCTGGCGCAGGCGCGCGGCCTCTTCGACGTGGAGGCGGCCGGCACGCTGGCGGTGCGCGGGCGCAGCGCGCCCGTGACGGCCGTGCGCGTGTTGCGGCGCCGGCCGCCGCAGTTCGTGGATCCCTCGCGCGGCCTCGCGCGCGACCTGCCCATGGTGGGCCGCCAGCAGGAGCTGGCGCAGGTGGCGGGCGCGCTGGCCGGCGCGGCGCTGGGCGAGGTGCGGCGCGTGCTGCTGTGCGGCGAGCCCGGCATCGGCAAGTCGCGCATGGTGCAGGAGGTGGCGCGCCTGCTGCCGGAGGGCGCCCTCGTGGCGCGCGCGCGGGCGCAGCCCGAGGCCGCGGGCAGCCCCTTCGCCCTGCTGCGCGAGCTGCTGCTCTCGGCCGTGGGCGGCGCGCAGGACGACGCGCCAGCGCTGCTCCTGCAGCACCTGCTGGGGGCCACGCACGGGCGCCTAGGCGAGGCCGGGGCGCGCGAGGCGCTGGCGCTGGCGGGCGTGGGCGGGCTGGTGCCCGGCGAGGGGCAGGGCGGCGCGCCACCGGAGGCCGCGGGCGGCCCGCTGGGCCTGCTGGGGCGCACGCTGGCGGCGCTCGCGCCCGGTGGCCGCAGCGCGGTGCTGCTGCTGGAGGACCTGCACTGGGCCGACGCGCCCTCGCTGGAGGTGCTGCTGGCGCACCTCGTGGCGTGGCCGCAGTCGGGGCTGGTGCTGCTGTGCACGGCGCGGCCGTGGCCGGCCGACGGCGGCTCGCCGCTGGCGCGCGTGGCCGCCGGGCGGCCCGCAGCCTTCGACCTGCGCGTAGACCTGCAGCCGCTGGCCGATGGCGAGGCGACGCGGCTGGCGCGCCTGCTGGCCGGCCCGGCGCCCTCGCCGGCGGGGCTGGAGGCGCTGGTGGCGCGCGCGGGCGGCAACCCGCTGTTCCTGGAGGAACTGGTGGACGCGGCGCGCGGGGCCACGCATGCGGGCGCAGCACCGGCCGGCGCCGGCACGCCGGCCACGCTGCGCGGCGTGCTGCAGGCGCGGCTCGACCAGCTGGCGCCTGAGCGGCTGCAGGTGCTGCGGCTGGGCTCCGTGCTGGGCGAGGCCTTCTGGGATGCGGGCGTGGTGGCGCTGGGCGGTGGCCCGCGCGAGGCCGTGGCCGCGGCGCTGGAGGCGCTGGAGGCCGAGGGCCTGCTGCTGGCGCAGCCGGCCTCGGCCTTCGGGGCCGCGCGCGAGCTGCGCTTCCGCCATGCCCTGCTGCGCGAGGCGGCCTACGAGGGCACGCGGCTCAAGGAGCGGCGCCGGGCGCATGCGGCGGCGGCCGGCTGGCTGGAGCAGGTGGTGGGCGCGGCGCTGCCGGCGTGGGCGGGCGTGATCGCGGGCCACTGCGAGGCGGCCGGCGAGGGCGAGCGCGCGGCGCGCCACCACGCTGCGGCCGGCGAGTACGCGCTGGCGCGCTCGGCCTTCCGCGAGGCCGTGGGTGCCTTCCGCCGCGGCACGGCGCTGGCCGGCGAGGCGCCGGCGGCGCTGCGCGCGCGGCTGGCGCTGGGCGAGGGCTCGGGGCTGGAGAAGCTGGCGCGCTACGACGAGGCCGTGCCGCGCATCGAGGAGGCGCTGGCGCGCGCCGGGGCAGCGGGCGACCTCGCGCTGGCCTCGCGCGCCACGGGGCTGCTGTCGTGGGTGGTGCAGCTGCAAGGCGACGAGGCGCGCGCGCGGGCCCTGGGCCAGCGCGCACTGGAGCTGGCCCGGCAGTCGGGCGACCGCGCCACGCTGGCGCGCGCCCTCTCGCGCGTGGCGCCCGAGCAGCCCGGTGCGCCGCTGGAGGTGCGCATGCAGCCGCGGCGCGAGGCGCGTGCGCTGTTCCGCGCACTGGGCGACCGGCCGGGCGAGGCCATCAGCCTGCTCAACCTGGGCAACATGGCCTTCCTCGAAGGCGCGCACGCGCAGGCGGGCGGCTTCTACGAGGAGAGCCTCGCGCTCTACCGGGACCTGGGCAACCGCTGGGGCGTGGCCAACTGCCAGATGAACCTGGGCCTCGTGCACCTCGCGGCGGGCCGCCCGGCCGAGGCCCTGCGGGTGTTCCACGAGGCCATGGCGCTCTCGGCGGCCATCGGCGACCGCGAGGGCATCGCGCTGGGCCACGAGAACATCGCGCAGGCACAGGTCGCGCTGGGCCAGCCGGCCGAGGCGCTGGGCGCGCTGCGGCAGGCTCTGGCCGAGGCCCTCGACATCGGGCTGGGCGCCACGCTGCCCTCGACGCTGTCGCGCCTGGCGGGCCTGCACGCCGCCGCCGGCCGCTGGCCGCAGGCCGCCACGCTGGCCGAGGCCGTGCTCGCCGCGCAGCCGGGCGCCGAGGAGCGCGAGCGTGCCGCGGCGGCGCTCGCCGCTGCCACGGCCGCGCTGGCCCCGCCTGCGCTGGAGGCGGCCCGGCGTGCCGCCCTCGGCCGCACGCTGGCCGAGCTGGCCGCGCTGGAGGCGCAGGGGGTGGTGCCGCCGGGCCGCGCGCTGGTCGCGGCGGCCGGTGGCGTGGCCTAGCGCGGCTGGCCGGGGGCGTTGAGGCGCGCGCGGCGCTCGAGCTCGAGGAGGTCGCGGCGCTCGGCGGCGGTGAGAGGGTCGCCGTCGAGGTTCTTCTCGCGCAGGGTCTCGAGGCGCTGGCGCTCGGCGGAGGCCAGCGTGGCGCCCAGCCCGATGTCGAGGGCCTCGGCCAGAGCCTGCCGCAGCGCGCCCAGCGCCTCGGCCGGCTGGCCCAGCGCGACCTGTGCC
>JBJTIJ010000347.1:0-3029 GCA_046094945.1 Planctomycetia bacterium
CCCCCCCGGGGGGGCGCGCGGGGGGGGGGGTCCGGGGGGCGGGGGCCGGGCACCACCTTGGTATGTTCCGGGCCACCCGGGGCCGGCTGGACAGCAGGCCGGCGCCGGGCCTCGGCCGGAGCCAGGACCCCGTCGTGGACCTCCACTTCGCCATCGTCGCGATCTTCACGGTCACCGCGGCCCTCTTCGTGGTCGCCAACCTGATGCTGTCGCGCCTGCTGCGCCCCAAGAGCGGCACCGAGCCGTCCAAGCTGGCCATCTACGAGTGCGGCGAGCCGACCATCGGCCAGGCCTGGATCCGCTTCGACATCCGCTTCTACACCGTGGCCCTGATGTTCGTGGTCTTCGACATCGAGGTGGCGCTGCTCTTCCCGTGGGGGGCCATCTACCGCGACTTCGTCGAGCAGGGGCTGGGCGCGCTGGTGTTCCTGGAGGCCGCCGCCTTCATCGTCATCCTGATGGTGGGCCTGGCCTACGTCTGGGCCCGCGGCGACATCGAGTGGACGGCCAAGCCCCCCGAGGAGCCCGAGCCGGCCCCGGCCGCGGCGGCCTCCTCCCCTGCGGCACACCCGGAGCCGGCGCTGGCCGGCAGCAGCCACGGAGGCGGCCATGGCCACGACTGACGGCCCCGGCGAGGGCCTGGACCCCGAGCTGCAGCAGTCCATCATCCTGACCAAGGTGGACTGGGTGAAGGACTGGGGCCGCCGCAACGCCCTGTGGCCGATGGCCTTCGGGCTGGCCTGCTGCGCCATGGAGATGATGGCCACGGCGGCCACCAAGTACGACCTCGACCGCTTCGGCGCCGGCGTGTTCCGCGCCTCGCCGCGCCAGAGCGACCTGATGATCGTGGCTGGCACGGTGACCCACAAGATGGCGCCGCGCGTCAAGCGCCTCTACGACCAGATGCCCGACCCCAAGTACGTGATCGCCATGGGCGCCTGCGTGGTGGGGGGCGGTCCCTACGTCAAGCACGGCTACCACGTGGTGCAGGGCGTCGACCTGGTGGTGCCCGTGGACGTCTACCTGCCCGGCTGCCCGCCCCGGCCCGAGGCGCTCATCGATGCCATCCGCAAGCTGCAGTTGCGCATCCTGCAGCGTGGCGGGGCCACGCTGCCGGCCCGCCGGCCGGCCACGGTGGCCTAGCCCCCGATGAGCACGCCCCCGAACAGTGCCACGCCCGCCACCGGTGCCACGCCCGCCACCGGTGCCACGCCCGGCACGCCGGCTGCCGGCGCGGCCATCGACCCGGTCACCGCGCGTGCGCAGGCCCTGCTGGCCGCGCGCCTGCCCGGCGTGGTGCTGGCGCAGGAGCTCACGGGGCGCCACCCGTGGATCCGCGTCACGGTGGAGGGGCTGCGCGACGCGCTGCGCCTGCTGCGCGACGACGCGAGCACGCAGCTGGAGTGCCTGCACCTCGTCTCGGGCGTGGACTGGCCGGCGCGCAAGCCCGGCGAGAAGGCCGAGCTCGAGGTGGTCTACCACCTCGTGTCCTACTCGCTGCCCTACGACGCCGACTACAAGGCGCGCCGCGGCCCGCAGGCCAAGAACGACCCGTGGGTGGCCATCAAGGTGCGCGTGCCGCGCGAGGCGCCCGAGGTGCCCAGCGTGATGGACCTCTTCACGGGCGCCGACTGGCACGAGCGCGAGACCTACGACCTGCTGGGCGTGCGCTTCACGGGCCGCGGCTTCGTGCCGCGCATCCTGCTGCCCGAGGACTGGCCCGGCTTCCCGCTGCGCAAGGACTGGGAGACGCCCAGCGACTACCACGGCATCCCGATCGTGCCGCCGGAGGGCCTGTGAGCGAGCCCACGCGCCCCACGATCCCGGCCGCGCGCGCCCCCAGCCTCGTGTCGGGCGGCGAGCCGCACCATGCCTCGGTGGCCGCGCTGCCCGCCGTGGGCGCTGCGGGGGTGGCCGAGGTGCACGAGCAGCAGCCGCTGGTGGGCCAGGACCTGCGCACGGAAGAGCTGGTCTTCAACATGGGCCCGCAGCACCCCGCCACGCACGGCGTGCTGCGCGTGGTGATCAAGAGCGACGGCGAGTTCGTGCAGGGCCTGCAGCCGCACATCGGCAACCTGCACCGCTGCTGCGAGAAGATCGGCGAGAGCGTCCCGTACTACCCGTGGATCCCCTACGTCGACCGCATGGACTACCTGGCGGCGATGTGCAACGAGCAGATCGCCTGCATGGCGGTCGAGAAGGCGGCCGGCATCGAGGTGCCCGAGCGCGCCGAGTACTGCCGCGTGATCGTGGCCGAGGTGCAGCGCATCCTCTCGCACCTGTTCGCGATGGGCGTCTACGGGCTCGACCTGGGCGCCTTCACGCCCTTCCTGCACCAGTTCCGCGAGCGCGAGAAGGGCCTGGACCTGCTCGACCACATCGCGGGCGGCCGCCTGCTCTACCACTACGTGCGCATCGGCGGCGTCAAGCGCGACTTCACGCAGGACTGGCTCGACGAGCTCGAGGCCTTCCTGTCGGCCGTCGAGCAGCGCCTGCCCGAGTACAACACCCTGCTGCTGGCCAACCACATCTTCCAGCAACGCACGGCGGGCGTGGGCGTGATCGACCGCAGCGCGTGCGTGCGCTGGGGCGTGACGGGCCCCGCGCTGCGCGCCGCCGGCGTGAGCTTCGACGTGCGGCGCGACGCGCCCTACTCGGTCTACGACCGCTTCGACTTCGAGGTGCCCCACGGCCACAGCGGCATCGCCGGCGTGGTGGGCGACTGCTTCCAGCGCCACTGGGTGCGCACGCCGGAGGTCGAGCAGAGCCTGCGCATCGTGCGCCAGGCGCTCAAGCAGATGCCGCAGGGCCCCGTGATGGGCAAGGTGCCCAAGAGCCTCAAGCCGGCCGCCGGCGAGGTGTACGTGCGCGGCGAGAACCCGCGCGGCGAGCTGGCCGTGTACATGGTCACGCAGGGCGATGACAAGGCCTGGCGCGCGCGCTGCCGCGGGCCCTCCTTCAGCAACATCGCGGTCATCACCGAGACGGCCCGGGGCACGCTGCTGGCCGACCTCGTGGCGGCCATCGGC
>JBJTIJ010000348.1:0-1278 GCA_046094945.1 Planctomycetia bacterium
CCGAGCACGCCGCACGCCTCGACGAGCTCAGCGCCCTGCTGGAGGTGCGCGGCCTGCTGGACACGCCCGTGCGCCGGCTCTCGCTGGGCGAGCGCATGAAGATGGAGCTGGTGGCAGCACTGCTGCATGGGCCGCGCGTGGTGTTCCTCGACGAGCCCACCATCGGGCTCGACCTCGCGGCCCAGCGCGCCGTGCGCGAGTTCCTGCTGCGCTACCGCGAGCGCCACCGCCCCGCCATGCTGCTCACCAGCCACTACATGGAGGACATCGAGCGGCTGTGCTCGCGCCTGCTGCTGTTGCGCGAGGGCCAGCTGATCTACGACGGCCCGCTGGCGCGCGTGGCCGAGCAGGCCGGCGACCTCAAGGTGGTGCGCGCGCACCTCAAGGCCGAGGGCGTGCCGGCCCCGGGCGCGCTGGCGGCCCTGCTGGCGCCGCTGGGCGAGGTGCTGGAGGGCGGCCCGGCGCAGGTGGCCGTGCGCGTGCCGCGCGCGCGCGTGGCCGAGGTGGCCTCGCGCCTGCTGCAGGTGCTGCCGGTGGCCGACCTCGCCATCGAGGCCGAGGAGATCGGCACGCTCATCGAGCGCCTGCTGGCCCGCCGCCAGGAGGGCAGCGCCCCGTGAGGCCGGCCCTGTTCCTGCACGTGGCCAGCATGAGCGCACGCCGCTCGCTCTCCTACCGGGCTGACTTCTGGATCCAGGCCGTGCTCACCTTCGCGGCCGAGCTGGGCCTGGCCTGGTTCCTGTGGGCCGGCATGCTGGCGGCCTCGGGCGCCCCCACGCTGGGCGGCATGGGCTTCGACGAGCTGGTGCGCTACGCCGTGCTGGTGGCGCTGGTGGGCAAGGTGGTGCGCGGCACCGAGCTGGAGGGCGCCATCGCCCAGGAGATCTACGAGGGCGGGCTCTCGCGCTACCGCGTATACACCGTCTCCTTCTTCGCCTTCAAGTACGCGCAGCACCTGGGCTCGCTGCTGCCCAGCGTGGCCCAGCTGCTGCTCTTCGGCGCCGCCTGGGTGCTGCTGCGCGGCGAGGCCGGCCTCGCGGGCATCACGCCCGCCACCGTGGCAGGCTGCCCACGAAGCGCAGCGCCACCATCAGGCTCCAGACGTTCTCGGCCCAGAAGGCCACGCCCTGGATGGGCCAGGCCAGCGTGAACTGCAGCAGGTTGCCCACCGCCAGCGCCAGCACGCAGCCTGCCACGGTGGCGGCCGTGATGCCCGCGAGGCCGGCCTCGCCGCGAAGCAGCACCCCGCCGGCGCCGAAGAGCAGCAGCGGGGCCACG
>JBJTIJ010000349.1:0-2178 GCA_046094945.1 Planctomycetia bacterium
GAGCACGGCCACGACGCTGGCGCCCTCGCTGCGCACGGTGGCCGCGCGCAGGTGGTCGGCGAAGAAGGCGTGGTGGCCGAAGAGCGTGCCGGGGCCGATGCGCGCGCTGGGCGCGAAGGGCTGGCCGGGGCTGGCCTCCAGCAGCGCCTGCCCGCCCAGCAGCACGAAGGCGCCGTCGGCGCGCTCGCCCTCGCTGAAGATCGCCTCGCCGTGCAGGTAGGTCTGCACCGACAGGCCCGTGGTGGCCAGCACCGCCAGCGCCTTGCGCAGGGCGGGCGTGCGCGCATCGCCGGCCGGGAACACGCCGGCATGCGCCAGCGTGGCCATGAGCGAGTCCTCGTCCACGCGCGGCATCTGCTTGTCGGCGGCGCGCCGCGGGGTGGCCACGCCGCCCACGTCGGGGCGCTCGGCGCCGGCCCGCGCGCGGATCATCGACAGGGCGCGCTCGTCGCCGCTGCCGTCGCCCTGCTCGCGGGCGCTGCGCACGCGCGTGACGATGTCGGTGCACACGGCGATGAGCGCCTCGCCCACGGCGCGCGGCTGGGTCTCCAGCAGGTCGAGGTAGGCGGCGTGCGTGAGCACGCGCACGCGGCCGGGCTCGGTGGCCACCACGCTGGCCGAGGCCGGCCCGGGCGAGAGCAGCCCCATCTCGCCCACCCACGCGCCCTTGCCCTTCTGGCCCACCACCAGCACGCCCTTGGCCACCTGCAGGCGCACCTCGAGCGTGCCGCTGGCCACCACCATCAAGGCGTCGCTGTAGTGACCCTCGCGGATCAGCACCTCGCCGGCGGCCACCTCGCGCTCGGGCAGCACGGCGGCCAGGGCATCCATGGGAGCGGGCTTGCTGCGCTTGCTCACGGTGGGCCTCCGGCCGGGGGCCCGCATCCTACCGCGGGCAGGCCGCCGGCCGCCGGCGCGGCCCGCCCGGGCCCGGGCGGGGGTACGGCTGCAGGGCGCTGCGCCGGAAGGCCTGCTGGGCCAGCGTGCGGCCCTGCCCGTCCACGAGGCGCACGCCCAGCACCGGGTCGTCCTGCGCGGTGTCGGCCTCCAGCACGGCGAAGCCGCGCTGCTTGCTGTTGGCGATGCCCGAGGAGATCACCTCGGGCACGCCGTAGGTGCCCGTGAGCGCAGGCGGGTGCACGTGCAGCTCGCAGCGGTGCAGGTCGCCCGTGAGGAACACCACGCCGCCCACCGCGCGCTCGCGCAGCAGCGCGAAGAGCCGCGCGCGGTCGGTGGGGAACTGCTGCCAGCTGTCGCCCTCGGTGCTGTCCAGCACGCTGCCCGAGGCCACCAGCTTGAAGGGCGCGCGCGAGGCGGCCAGGCCGTCGGCCAGCCAGGCCATCTGGGCTGCGCCCAGCACGCGCTTCTCGGGCCCGTCGGGCTGCTTGTTGGGCGAGCGGTGGTAGCGAACGTCCAGCAGGAACACCTCCAGGTCGTTCCAGCGGAAGGAGCAGAACACGCCGGGCACGCCGGGCAGCCCGTAGGACGGGTTGGCGAACAGCGCGCGGAAGCAGCGCAGGGCGCGGCGCTTGCCCACGGCCGTGCCGTCCGTGTTGTTGCCCGCGTAGTCGTGGTCGTCCCAGATGGCGTAGGTGGGCACCTCGCGCAGCAGCCGCGCCAGCTGGGGCACCGAGCGCATCTCGCGGTGGCCGCGCCAGGCCAGCTCCTCCAGCGTGCTGTCGTGGTAGGCGTTGTCGCCCAGCAGCAGGTGGAAGCCGGGCTGCGCCTGCCGCAGCAGCTCGAAGGAGGTGCCCGGGAAGGAGGGCTTCATGCACGAGGAGGTGGCCAGGCGCGTGAGGCCGGGCGTGCCCTCGGGGCGCGGCGTGGCGAAGCCGCCGGCCCAGCCCTCGTCCACGTGCTCGTTCCAGGCCAGCTGGTAGGCGTAGCGCGTGGCGGGCGCGAGGCCCGTGAGCGTGATGCGCTGCACGGCCGGGTCCTCGCCGTCGGCCACCAGCGCCAGGCGGCGCGCGGCCGAGGCCGGCTCGTCGGCGCGCCGCAGCGCCACCGAGAGGCGCGCGCCCACGCCGGCCGAGGCCCACAGGCTGCACGTGGTGGGCGTGGTGTGGCCCACCATGGGCCCCTGCCGCGGCAGCGGCACGCTGGGGGCGGGCGGGGCCGCCCGCGCGGCCCGGGCCTGCGCGCCCGTGTCCAGCGCCCAGGCCAGGCCGGCTGCCGCCG
>JBJTIJ010000350.1:0-10628 GCA_046094945.1 Planctomycetia bacterium
CCGGCGCCCTGGGCACCTGGCCGGCCCGGCGTGCCTGTCACCGAGCCCGCCGGCCGGGTGGGCCGGGCCGGCGGTGGTGCGCCGGCGCCCGTGGCGGCTCCGCTGGCAGCCCCGGCCGCGGGCCTGCCCGGACCCGAGGCCAGCGCGGTCTCGCCGCTGCCCACGGTGGTGCTGGCCGGCGAGCGCGGCCCGGAGTGGGCCGCGGGGCTGGCCACGCGCCTGCGCATGACCTTCAGCGACAGCGGCGGCTGGCTGCTGCTCTCCGACGGCGCCATCAACGTGCGCATCTTCCCCAACAGCCACCGCATCTCGCTCTCGGGCGAGGAGCGCACCCTGCGCGGCTTCTTCGCGCGCAGCACCGGCGGCGTGGCCGTGCCCGGCCCGGCGGTGCGCATCATCGAGGAGCACGTGGCGGGCGCGCGCGCCCGGCTGGTGGCGCGCAAGTCGCCCGCGGCCCCGTCCGTGGCGGCCCTGCCCGCGCCGCGCCCGGCGCTGGCCCCGCCGCGCCCGGCCGTGACGGTGGCGCCCCCGGCCAGCACGCGCAAGCAAGCCGGCGCGGGCTGGGTGGTGGACGCGCCCGCGCGCGCGTGGAAGTGGATCGTGGTCCACCACAGCGACGACACGCGCGGCAACCTGGCCAAGTACCACCGCGTGCACCTGGACAAGGGCTGGGAGCACGGCTGTGGCTACCACTTCGTCATCGGCAACGGCTCGCTCTCCGGCGACGGCGAGATCGAGGTGAGCCAGCGCTGGACGCGCCAGCTGCACGGCGCGCACGCCAAGACGCCCGACAACCGCTTCAACGACTTCGGCATCGGCATCGTGCTGGTGGGCGACTTCGAGACCGGCTCTGCGCGTCCCACGGCGCGCCAGATGGACGCGCTCGTGCGCCTGGTGACGTGGCTGATGGAGCGCTACGGCATCGACCCCGGCAACGTGCAGGGCCACGGCAGCTGCAAGGCCACCTGCTGCCCCGGGCGCAACTTCCCGTGGGGCGAGCTGCGCGCCCGCCTGCACGCCCCCGGCGTGGGCCGCTCGGTGGCCGTGCCCGGCTGCCCCGACACGGAGGAGCGCGCGCTGCCGGCGCTGGTGCCGCTGGTGCAGCGCGGCACGCCGCCGGCCGGCGCCCCCGGCAGCTGGCTGCCGGGCTCGCCGCCCGCGCGCAGCCTGCCCACCACGGCCGCCACGGTCCCGGCGCCGCGCGCGCTTCCCACGATCCCGCTGCCGCCGCCGCTGCCCACGCCCCTGCGCTGAGCGCGAGTGCGCTGAGTGCGAGTGCGCTGCGTGCTGGTGCGCTGAGCGCCCGCGCGCGCACGGTCCTGCGACCCCAGGGGCCGGCAGACGCAAGGCCCGCACCCAGGCCAGGCGCGCGGCCCGGCCTGCGGCCCGGCCTGCTGCCCGACGGTGGGGGCCTTTGGCCCCGCCGCGCGGGTAGCCTCGCCCCGTGAGCCCGGCCCTTCCCGACCCTGCGCGCCTGCTGGCCTCGGACCTGGAGGCCGCGCTGGGCAGCGGCAACCTCGTGGCCTTCGCCTCGGCGGTGGACGCGCACCTCTCGCACCACGACGACGAGGGCGCCGTGCGCGCGCTGTGGGCCGGGCTGGAGCGCTGGCCCCAGGACGCTGCGCTGGCGCGGCGCCTGGCCGATGCGCTGCACCGCACCGGCGACCGGCCCGGCATGCGGCGCTTTGCCACGCTGGTGCACCAGCGGCGGCTGCGCTCGCCGGACCTGCACTTCGCGCTGGGCACGTGGGCCGAGGAGCGCGGCGAGCGCGGCGCGGCGGCGCGTGCCTTCGCGCGGGCGGCGCGCGCCGAGCCGCAGGACAGCGAGGCCGTGGTGCGGCTGGCGCGCACCTGCCGGCAGGCGCAGCGGCCCGACCTGGCCGAGCGCGCCGTGCGCCGCGCGCTCGAGCAGCACCCCAAGGCCGCCGACCTGCACGCGGCGCTGGGCTACGCGCTGGTGGAGGCGCACCGGCCGGTGGCTGCGGCCGCCGCCTTCCGCGATGCCGTGCGGCTGGAGCCCGGCTGGGCCACCTACCGCGAGGACCTCGCCAGCGCGCTGATGCTGTGCGAGCGCTGGCGCGAGGCGGCCGTGGAGGCGCAGGCCGTGGTGCGCGAGCAGCCGCGCAGCGAGCGCGGCTGGGCCGTGCTGGCCAGCGGGCTGGCGCGGCTGGGCCAGCGCGAGCACGCCGACAAGGCCTTCCGGCGCGCGCTGGAGCTGGCCCGCCAGCCGGCGCGCCTGCACGGCAACTACGGCCTCTTCCTGTGCGCCGACCCGGCGCGCCTCTTCGAGGCCGCGCGCCACCTGCGCACGGCGCTGGAGACCTATCCCGAGTGGGAGGAAGTGCGGCTGGCGCTGGCGCAGCTGGGCCGCTAGGGCGGGCTAGCGCGCGGGCTCGGCGCCCACGGCCGCGCCACCCGCCGGGGGCGTGCCCAGCGCTGCCACGAAGCGCTCCATGGCCGCGGGCAGCTCGTGGGCGAGGTCGAGGTGCTCGACGAGGAAGTCGTAGAGCGCGGGGTCGCGCAGCCGCAGCTCGGCACGCACGTGGCGCTCGGTCTCCTTGAGGCAGCCGCGCTTGGCGTGCGAGACGAAGGCCTCGTAGCCCTGCGCGAAGTACTCGTCCACGTCGCTGGCGGCGTAGGCATCCAGGCAGCGGTCCTCGGCCAGCGCGCGCGCGTAGAGCACCTTGACGCGCGCCACCGACGCCGGCGGCAGGGCGTAGGCCAGCAGCTGGTGCGCCAGCTCGTGGGCCAGCGTGTGGAAGCCCAGGTCGCAGGCCTCGTCGAGCTTCTCCACGCCGGTGGCCCCGTGCAGGCCGCCCGAGCCGCGCAGGTGCGCGTAGCGGCGCCCGTCGAAGGTGAGGCGCGCGGCCAGCCAGCCGCGCTCGGCGCGGTCGCTGAGCAGCTCGCCGGCGGCCAGCAGGTCGTGGCGCGCGCCGGCGCGCACCAGCGCGGGCCACCACGGGCGCATGGGGGCGGCGGCCACCAGCAGCGCGTGCCGCCGCGCCGGCGAGAGGCGGGCCGCGTCGGGCAGCACCTGCTCGAGGCCCTCCAGCGCCGGGGCCGGCAGCAGCGCGTAGGCCGCGCGCGGCGCCAGTGCGCCCGGCGCCCGCACCTCCAGGCTGCGGCGGCGCTGCACCAGCGCGTTGCCCAGCCCCAGCCGCCAGGCGAAGTGGCCGGGATCCTGCGTGGCCAGCGGCTCGAGCAGGCCGATGGCGCGCGCGCTCTCGCCGGCCTCGAGCGCCTCCATGGCCGCGCGCCACGGCGCCTGCCGCGGGTCCTGCTCCCACGGTCGGCCCTCGACGGCCGGTCCGAAGCCCTGGCCCAGGCGCAGGTTGGCCTCCTCGCTGCGGCCGTCGAGGTCGGCGGCCAGCCGGTAGGCGGTGCTCGCGGCCGCCATGTCGCGCAGGTGGAAGGCCGCACGCGCCAGGGCCGAGAGGGCGCGCGCGTCGTGCGGGTCCAGCGCGCAGGCGCGCGCAGCCGCCTCGCGTCCCTCGGCGTGGCGCCGCAGCTCCACGAGGGCCAGCGCGCGCACGCGCCACAGGTCGGGCGACTGGCGCCCGCCGGGCAGGGCCAGCCCGCGCGCCGTGGCTGCCAGCGCCTCGCCGGCGCGCGCCTCCAGCAGCAGCACCTCGGCAGCCAGGGCGTGGGCCTGCGGCGCCAGCGGGTCGTGGCGCAGGGCCTGCTGCGCGCGCGCGCGGGCGGCCTCGAGGTCGCAGGTGAAGCGCGCCACCTGGCCCAGCCCCACCCACAGCAGGCTGTCGTTGCCGGCGCGCCCTGCGGCCAGCTCCAGCGCCACCGTGGCGGGCGGCGCGCGCTCGAGCCGGCGCTGCACCTCGTCGTCGGCGCGCGCGGCCGTGGGGGGCAGGGCGGCCAGCAGCGCGGCCGCCAGCCACGCCAGCGCGCGCGGGCCGGCAGCGGGCGTCGCGGGCGCGGGGCCGGGCTGGGCCATGGCGGCAGCCTACCGCCGCCCGGGCCAGCCGCGGGCGCGGGCGGTAGCCTAGGCCGCGCGTGGGGCCCGCGGCCCCGCGCGCGAGGAACGCATGCCCCACGTCCTCTACGGCGTCCCCTGCGGCCGGCCGCGCGCCGGCGCGCACGCTGGCCGCGGCGCCGCCAGCGGCGCTGGGCGAGGCGCCGCCGTGCGCCGCGCGTCGCTGCTGGCGCTGGCCCTGCTGGCCCTGCTGCCGCGCACGCCGCAGCGGGCCAGCGCCGAGGAGGCCTGGGCGTGGGCCGGCGCGCCGGTGGCGCTGGCCCCCACGCAGGGGCCCGAGCTGAGCGTGGAGGACCTGCGCGCGCACCTCGAGGTGCTGGCCTCGGACGCCTTCGAGGGGCGCATGACCGCCGAGCCCGGCGGGCAGCGGGCGGCGCGCTACGTGGCCGATGGCCTGGCGCGCGCGGGCCTGCAGCCGCGCGGCAGCGAGGGCTGGTACCAGCCCTACGTGCTCTCGCGCCCGGTGCTGGGCGAGGGCAACCTGCTGCGGGCGCGCCGCGCTGCGACGGGCGCGGGGCCGGGCGAGGAGCTGCGCCTTGCCGTCACGCAGGACTGGAACCCGCTGTCGGTGACGGCCAGCCGCAGCGTGCGCGCGCCGCTGGCCTTCGGGGGCTTCGGCATCTCGGCGCCCGACGACGGGCACGACGACTACGCGCAGCTGGACGTCAAGGGCAAGGTGCTGCTGGTGCTGCGCAAGTCGCCGCCCGGCAAGCCCACGCTGCTGCGCCAGGCCCCGCTGCTGGCCAAGGTGGGGCAGGCCGTGCAGCACGGCGCGCTGGGCGTGCTGCTGGTCAACGACACGGCCACCGCCCGCGAGGAGCAGGACGGCCTGTTCCCGTGGAACCAGGACATCGGCGCGCCCACGGGCAGCGCGCAGGTGCCGGTGGCGTTCCTCACGCGCGCGGCGGCGGCGCGGCTGGTGGCGCTGGCCGGCATGGACCTCGAGCGCCTCGAGACCGCCTCGTGCCAGGCGCAGGGCGCCTGCAGCCTCGAGGGTGTCGAGGTGGAGCTCACCACCGCGCTGGGGCGCACGCAGCAGGCCAACACCGCCAACGTGGTGGGCTTCCTGCCCGGCAGCGACCCCGCGCTGGCGCGCGAGGTGGTGATCGTGGGCGCGCACCACGACCACGTCGGCATGGGCAGCGGCGGGGCCAGCCTCGGCGGGCCCAAGGCGCGCGGCGTGGTGCACAACGGCGCCGACGACAACGGCTCGGGCACGGTGGCGCTGCTGGAGCTGGCCGAGTGGTTCGGCGCGCCGGCGCACCGCACGCGCCGCTCGCTGCTGTTCCTGTCCTTCTCGGGCGAGGAACTGGGCCTGCTGGGCTCGCAGCACTACGTCGAGCACCCGCTGCTGCCGCTGGCCGACACGGTGGCCATGGTCAACCTCGACATGGTGGGGCGCTCGCAGGGCGGCAAGCTCGAGGTGGGCGGCGTGGGCACGGCGCGCGGCCTGCAAGACCTGGTGGCCGCCGCCAACCGCGAGCTGGGCCTGTCGCTGACCTGGGACCCGCAGGGCGAGGCGCCCAGCGACAGCACGAGCTTCTTCCAGAAGAAGATCCCCGTGCTGTTCATGTTCACCGGCCTGCACGACGACTACCACCGGCCCAGCGACGACGTCGAGAAGGTGAACTTCCCCGACCTGCTGCGCATCACGCGCCTGACGGCCGAGGTCGTGCGCACGCTGGCCGACCGCGACGAGCGCCTGCAGTACACCGACCCGCCGCGGCCGGCGCGGCGGCCGCGGCTGGGCATCACGCCGGGCCGCGAGGCCGACCCGCGCGGCGTCCCCGTGGCCGGCGTGGCCCCCGGCGGGCCGGCGGCCACGGCGGGCCTGCAGGCCGGCGACGTGCTGCTGGCACTGGCCGGGCAGGCGGTGCGCACGCTGCAGGACCTGCAGGAGGTGCTGCGCAAGCTCGAGCCGGGCAAGGCCGTGCCGCTGCGCCTGCTGCGCGACGGCAAGGAGCTGGCCGTGGACGTGGTGCTGGGCGAGTAGCGCCATGCAGGTGATCCACGTCGCCCGCCTGCGCATGCCCGTGGTGGACGTGATCCACGTGGCCGCCAGCCCGCACGGCGTGCTGCTGGTGCACCTGGGCGACGACGGCGACGGCGTGCACGCCTGGCTCACGCGCCGCTGGCCGCGCGCCACGCTCAAGCGCGGCGGCGGCCTCACGATCGATGCCGGGCGTGGCCTGCGCCGCTACCTCGAGGGCGGCCCCGACCCCGACCTGCCGGTGGTGCTGCCCGAGGACGGCTTCGCGGCGCGCGTATGGCGCCACCTGCGGCGCATCCCGCGCGGCGAGGTGCGTTCCTACGCGCGCGTGGCCAAGGAGCTGCGCAACCCGGGCGCGGCGCGCGCGGTGGGGCAGGCCTGCGGGGCCAACCCGGTGCCGCTGGTGGTGCCCTGCCACCGCGTGGTGGCCACGGGCGGTGCGCTGGGCGGCTTTGCCGCGGGGCTGCACGTCAAGCGTGCCCTGCTGGCGCTGGAGGGCTGGGAGCCGCGCGCGTGAGCGCCTCGCGGCCGCGCGAGGCGGTCGTCTTGGTGCACGGCGTGTGGATGTCGGGCCTGACCATGGTGCCGCTGCAGCGGCGCCTGCAGCGCGCGGGCTACGGCGCGCGCATCCTGGCCTGGCGCAGCCTGCGCGACACGCCCTCCGGCGGCGCCCGGCGCCTGGCGCGCGAGGTGGCGCGCACGCGCGCCGAGGTGGTGCACCTCGTGGGCCACAGCCTGGGCGGGCTGGTGGTGCTGCACCTGCTCGAGGCGGGCCAGCTCGCGCGCGTGGGCCGCTCGGTGCTGCTGGGCACGCCGGCCGCGGGCAGCAGCGTGGCGCACGTGCTGGCGCGCCACCCGTGGACGCGCCGCCTGCTGGGCCGCAGCGTCGAGCGCGGCCTGCTGGGCGAGGGGCCGCACCACCTGCGGGGCCACGACATCGGCGTGGTGGCCGGCGCGCTGCCGCTGGGCCTGGGCCACGTGCTGGGCCCGCTGCCGCGGCCCCACGACGGCACCGTGTCGGTGGCCGAGACGCACCTGCCGGGGGCGCGCGACCGCACGGTGCTGCCCGTGAGCCATACCGGCCTGATCTTCTCGCCGCTGGCGGCGGGGGCGGTCGTGCACTACCTGCGCCACGGCCGCTTCGCCTGACCGGGCGCCCGCCCGCCGCCTAGGATCGGGGCCATGACGACCCGCCTGCCTTCCCGTGCCGAGCCTGCCGAGCGTGCCGAGCAGGCAGCGCGTGCCGCCCGGCGGCCCGGCGCACTGCCGCTCCCTGCACTGCCGCTTCCTGCACGGCCGCGGGCTGTCCTGCCGCTGGGGCTGCTGCTGCTGGCGCTGCTGCTGGGCCCGGCCGCCCCGGCCCGCGTGGAGGCGGGCCCGCCGCCCAGCTTCGAGCAGCTGCTCGAGCGCCACGAGCAGGGCACGCGCCGGCCCTCGTTCCGCAAGCGCATCGAGGCGCGCGAGGCGCTGGCGCAGACCGGTGACGTGCGCGCGCTGCAGGTGCTGGTGAAGGACTACGACAAGCCCGAGGCGCCCGAGGACCACGTGCGCTACACGCTGGTGAGCCTGGCCGCCAAGGAGCTGGGCGGCCAGGCGGCCCACCGGCCGCTGTGGGAGGCCTGGCGCGCGCGCTACGCCAAGCCCGAGCACCTGCTGCTGTGGCTGCGCGCCACCGAGGTGGAGGCCGGGCTGGGCGGCAGCGAGGCGCTGGCCCTGCTGGGGCAGGCCAAGGCCGACCCGGTGCTGCGCGTGGCCGTGCTGCGCGGCTGGGCCGAGGCCCCGCGCGAGCGCGTGCCGGCCTCGCCCACGGCCGCCGAGGCGGCGCTGGCGGTGCTGGGCGCGCTGCCGTCCGCGGGCGTGGGCCGCAGCCAGCTGGTGGAGGCCGCGGCGCGCGTGCTGGCCACGCTGCCCGCCGAGCCGCGCGAGCCGCGCCTGGCGCTGGCCGAGCGCCTGCTGGAGGCGCTCGCGGACAAGGCCGTCACGCCGCGCGCCCGGCTGGTGGTGGCACGCTGCCTGGCCGCCGCGCTGGGGGCCGACCGCCCCGACCTCGACCCCGCCCTGTGGAAGCGCGAGATCGAGGCCGCGCGCGCCGGCGCCGCGCCCGAGGTGCGCCCCGACGACACCTACGCCGGCCCGCGCTTCGTGGGCCTGCCCGCCTCGGGCACGCGCATCGTCTACGTCATCGACGCCAGCGACTCGATGCTGGCGCCCATCGACAGCGCCGAGCGCCAGGCGCTGGAGCGGCCGGTGACGGGCGGCGGCGCGCGCGCCGCCACGCCCGACGACCTGCCCTGGGAGCGCATCAAGACGCGCTTCGACGCCGCCCGCGAGAGCCTCAAGGCCTCGCTCTCGCGGCTGGACAAGGAGCGCAGCTTCTGCGTGGTGCTGTTCGGCGACGAGGCGCGCCTGCTCAAGGCCACGCCGGGCCTCAAGCCGGCCACGCCCGCGGCCGTCAAGGCCGCCATCAAGGAGCTCGACAGCATCGAGCGCGCCGACACCAAGCCCACGCCCGAGTTCCCGCACGGCCAGCTGCGCGGCGGAACCAACCTGCATGGGGGCCTGCTGCTGGCCTTCCGCACCGGCGCCAAGGGCCCGGTGGAGGCCGGCGAGCACCTCGACCCCCGCCTGCTGGAGGACGGCTGCGACACGATCTTCCTGCTCTCCGACGGCGTGCCCTCGTGGGACGACTTCTGGGGCACCGACGTGCCCGACCCCGAGGACACCTTCGGCAACCCCGAGACGGGCGCCGTGGGCGAGCGGGGCCTGACCACGCAGTACTACGGGCCCTACGGGCCCGACCACGCGGTGGGCGACTACCTGCTGCAGGACCTGCGGCGCATGAACCTGCTGCGCAACGCCGAGATCCACTGCGTGGCGGTGGGCGAGGCCGACGACACGCTGCTCACGCGCATCGCCGCCCAGGGCCTGGGCAAGGTGCGCCGCGTGGGCGCCCCGCGCTGAAGGCCCGGCTGCGGGCTGCGCGCGCTCGCTGCAGGCCGGCTCAGGCGGGCGGCTCAGGCGGACGGGGCTGCCGGTGCGTCCACGCCGGCCCAGCAGTCGTGCGGACCGAGGCCGGCGTTGCCCGACTGCTTGGCGTAGAGGAACAGTTGCATGCGGTAGGCGACGTACACGTAGAGCACCGTGCGCACCAGCGCCTCGCCCAGCTTGACGGGCGTGCCCCACGGCAGCCGGGCGTCGCGCTCGAGGAAGTCGCGCTCGCCGAGCGGCGCCAGCGTGTCGGCGATGAGCGCGCGCTGGCGGTCCATCGCGGCATCGAAGGTCGCAGGCGTCACGGCCGCGGCCTGCTGCTCGAGGGCCTCGGCGTCGTCCCAGTGCCCGCGCACCATCGCCAGGCAGGGCACGCTGGCGGCGCTCGTCAGGTAGCGCAGCAGCTCGAGGGTGGAGCGCTGCCCGGGCGTGGGGCGCCAGTCGAGCGCGCCCGGGGGCAGCCTCGCCGCGAGGTGCTTGGCCACGCGGGTCTCGTGGTCCACGGCCGCGAGGAACTGGGCGGGGGTGAGCATGGGCCCCGAGGCTACGCCCGAGGGCACCCCGCGCGCCAGTGCGGCGTGCGCAGGGCTCAGCGCGCCAGCACCACCTTGCCGAAGTTCTTGCGCTCGTGCAGGAAGGTGTGGGCGGCGGCGGCGCCGGCGGCGGTGAGGGAGAAGGTGCGGTCCAGCGTGGGGCGGATGCGGCCGTCGGCGAGGCCGGCGGCCAGCAGCGCCATGCCCTGGCGCATCAGGTCGCGCTCGTCGAAGAGGTGGGCGAGGTTGAGCCCGTAGACGCCGGCGTTCTTGTTCATCAGCGTGATGGGGTTGACCTTGCTCACCTTGAGCAGGCTGGTGACGGCGTGCCACAGGCGGCGCCGGGGGCCGGTGACGAGGCTGGAGAAGCCGAAGCACACCACGCGGCCCAGCGGCTCCAGCAGGCGCAGGCTCTGCTCGAAGGACTCGGGCCCCAGAGGGTCGAGCACGAGGTGGACGCCGCGCCCGCGCAGGGGCGCGCGCACCTGCGCCTCCAGCCCCTCGCCGGGCCGGGCGAAGGTGGTGTGGTCGAAGGCCTTGCGGAAGCCCAGCGCCTCGAGCCGGCGGCACTTGGCCTCGCCGCCGGCCGTGGTGTAGAGCTCCACGCCGGGCAGCGCGCGCGCGAGGTCGAGCACCGCCAGGCCCACGCCGCCGGCGCCGCCGTGCACCAGCACGCGCTCGCCGGCGCGCGCGTTGCCGCAGCGCTCCAGCGCCAGGTGCGCGGTCATGTAGTTCACGGGCGCCGCGGCCGCCAGCGGGAAGGGGATGCGCTCCTCGATGGGCGCCACGGCCCACTGCGGCACCTTCACGCGCTCGGCGTAGCCCCAGAAGCGCGTGGCGGCCAGCACGCGCGTGCCGACGGCCAGCGGCGGCTCCACCGCGCTGCCCACCTCCTCGATGGTGCCCGCCACCTCGTAGCCGGGGGCGTAGGGCATCTTGGGCGCGTCGGGGTAGAGGCCCACGCGGCCCATCAGGTCGGCGAAGTTCACGCCCGCGGCCTCGACGCGGATGCGCAGGTCCTTGGGCGCCAGGCGCGGGTCGGGCAGCTCGCGCTCCTCGAACACCTCGGGCGAGCCGTGCTGCGGGATGACGAGGGCGCGCATGGGCTCCTGCGGGCGGGGGCGTGCAG
>JBJTIJ010000351.1:0-17377 GCA_046094945.1 Planctomycetia bacterium
GGCTGGGGCTTGCCCCCGGCCCGGCGCGCTCGTTTCCAGGCCGCGGGGCCGGGCGCCCGCAGGTTCTGGCGTGGTCCCCACGCGGCCTTCACACAGCCTTCACGCAGCCGGCCTACCGTCCCTGCTCAACCCCTTCCCGGAGGAGCAGCAGTGGCACACCGTCTCGCACTCGCGGTCCTGGCCTCGGGCCTGGCCGCCATGGCCTTCGCCGGCGTCGCGCACGCCGACGAGGCCGTCAAGAAGCTCGTCAAGGACGAGATCAAGGCTTACATGGACCAGAAGAAGGAGGAGGACACCAAGAACAAGGTGTTCAAGGCGTCGTGGAAGGACGGCCTGGCGTTCGAGACGCCGGACAAGGCCTTCACGATGAAGATCGGCGGCCGTGTCCACCTGGACACCGCCTTCGTGGACGACGACGACCTGGACACGCTCACGCCCGCCCAGGACATCGACGACCAGACCTACTTCCGCCGCCTGCGCCTGGTCGTGTCGGGCGACATCGACAAGCACGTGGACTACAAGATCCAGGTCGACTTCGCCAGCGCCAACAACCCGATCGTGCGCGACGCGTGGATCACGCTCAAGAACCTCAAGGACTGCCTGGGCTGCTGGGTGCCGGACGTGCGCGCCGGCCACCAGTACGAGCCCATCGGCCTGGAGACGATCAGCTCGTCGAACAACAACGCGCTGATCGAGCGCTCGCTGACGACGGCGCTGCACCCGGAGCGCCAGATCGGCCTGAACTTCCTCGACTCGTTCTGGAACGAGCGCGCGACCACCCAGCTGGGCGTGTTCAGCACCGACTTCGCAGACGACGCCGAGGGCCTGGCCGTGTGGGACAGCGAGGAGGGCGACGGCGGCTACGCCATCACCGGCCGCTTCACGCTGGTGCCGTGGGCCAAGGACACCTGCCGCTTCCTGCACCTGGGGGCCAGCGCCTCGTACCGCACGACGGACGAGGTGCGCTTCCGGGCCCGGCCGGGCCTGGGCTACGGCCCGCGCCTGGTCGACACGGGCACGCTGGGCAACCTCGACGAGGACAACCTGTGGATCTGGAACGGTGAGCTGGCCCTCGTGTGGAACAGCTTCCACCTGGCCAGCGAGTACACGGTGGTGGACCTCAGCGACGAGGCCCGGGAGGATCCCTCCTTCAGCGCCTGGTACGTGCAGGCCGGCTGGTTCCTGACGGGCGAGAGCAAGGCCTACAGCTTCAAGACGGGCACCTGGGGCAACACCAAGCCCTGCTGCAACTTCCTCAGCAACGACTGCTGCTGCTGGGGGGCGTTCGAGCTGGTGGCGCGCTACGACACGCTGGACCTCAATGACGGCACCATCGAGGGTGGCGAGATGACCAACATCGCCGCGGGCCTCAACTGGTACCTCAACCCCAACACGCGCATCATGTTCAACGTGATCTTCAGCAGCATCGAGGACAAGACGGTGGGGGACGACATCCCCGACGCCGATGTCACCTCGTTCGTGATGCGCTGGGACGTCCACTTCTAGGCCTTGCTGGCCCAAGGTGGCGCGCGGGATGCCCCTCGCGCGCCACGTCACCCGCGCCGGGCGGCAGGACCCTCCCCTGCCGCCCGGCGCACCCTTGCGTGGGGCACGTCCTGCCGGAGCATCAGCCGCCATGGCCATCCACCTGCTGCGCGACCTCGACCACCTCAAGAAGCAGGTCCTCGTCGTCGGATCGCTCGTGGAGGAGGCCACGGACAAGGCCATCTCGGCGCTGGTGGACCGCCGGCCGGCACTGGCCGAGGAGGTCCTGCGCGGCGACGACCGCATCGACCGCAAGGAGGTGGAGGTCGAGGAGGAGTGCCTCAAGATCCTGGCCTTGCACCAGCCCGTGGCCGCCGACCTGCGCTTCATCATCACCGTGCTCAAGGTGAACAACGACCTCGAGCGCATGGGCGACCTGGCCGTCAACGTGGCCGAGCGCGCCGCCTTCCTCTCCACGCACGAGCCGCTGTCCGTGCGGGTGGACTTCCCCGCGATGGGGGCGCTGGTGCGCAGCATGCTGCGCGATGGGCTCGATGCCCTGGTGCGGCTGGACACCGACCTGGCGCGTGCCGTGTGGAGCCGCGATGACGAGGTCGACCATGCCAACCGCACCATCCGCGACACGCTGGAAGACCTGATGCAGTCCGACCCGGGCAGCGTGGAGCGTGCGCTGCACACGCTCTCGGCCAGCCGCAGCCTCGAGCGCATGGCGGACCACGCCACGAACATCGCCGAGGACGTGCTCTTCATGGTGCTGGGCGAGGTCGCACGTCACCGCTTCCGGCACTACCTCGGGCGCAACCTGGGGCCGCCCCGTGCCTGAGCGGGCTTGAGCGGGCCTGCGCGGGCCTGAGCAGGGCTGAGCCCGGGCGTCGTCTGCAGGCGCCTGCGCGCTGGGCCGCTGCGGGCGCCCGCGCCGGCCGGCGCGCGAGCGACCTGCTGCGCGGCTAGGCGAGGCTGAAGAGCGGCAGCTGGCCGGCGTCTTCCGGGGGCGGCAGGCCCCGCGCGGCCAGCAGGGCATTGCGCATCAGCATGGCCACGGTCACGGGCCCGACGCCGCCGGGCACGGGGGTGAGCGCGCCGGCCACGGCGGCCACGGCCGGGTCCACGTCGCCCACGATGCGCACGCCGCCTGCCGCGCTCGCGTCAGGGACGGCGTTGATGCCCACGTCGATCACCACGGCGCCGGGCTTGACCATGTCGGGGCGCACCAGCCCGGCCTTGCCCACCGCCACCACGAGCACGTCGGCCTGGCGCTAGCGCGCCGCGAGGTCGTGCGTGAACTTGTGGCACACGCTCACGCTCGCGTCCTGGGCCAGCAGCAGCAGGGCCACGGGCTTGCCCACGATCTCGCTGTGCCCGACCACCCCGGCGTCCTTGCCGCGCAGCGCAATGCCGCTCTCCTGCACCAGCGCGATGGAGGCCAGCGCCGTGCAGGGCAGCAGCCCGTAGCGGCCGTAGAGGCAGCCCCCGAGGTTCTCGGGGTGCACGCCCTCGACGTCCTTGCGCGGGTCGATGAGGTGCTGGAGTGCACGGGCGTTCATGCCCGCCGGCAGCGGCAGGGCCAGCAGGATCCCGGTGACCGCGGCGTCCTCGTTGAGGGCCTTGAGTGCCTTGCGCACGCCCCGCTCGCCGCCCTCGGGGCTCACGGCGTGCACGTCCAGCGCGATGCCCCAGCGCTCGGCGCCCCGCTGCTGGCCGCGCACGTAGGACTGGGCGGCCTCGTGCGTGCCCACCTGCACGACCGCCAGCCTGGGCCTGCGCCCCAGTGCAGCCAGCCGCTCCACCTCGGGCAGCATGCTCGTGCGCATGCGCTCGGCAAGCGCTCGGCCGTCCAGCAGGCGGGCCGTGGGGGCGTCAGGCATTCGCGCACCCTGCCACGAGGCCGGCGACGGCCCAAGCGTTCCGCCAGCCCGGCGGCGCGGGTACGGTACCCCCATGACGAAGCCCGTGCCCAAGCCGGTGCCGCAGCCCGTGGTGAAGGCCTTCCTGGTCTGCGACCAGGTGATCCAGGATGCGCAGTCGGGCAAGAAGTCCTTGATCGGCGTCTTCCAGGAGCTGCGCGCCGAGCGCTTCCCCGCCGTGCACCCGCAGCTGTGGATCTACGGCAACCTCACCGACGGCCACGGCCGCTACACGCTGGAGATCCGGCTGGTGGACGTCGAGCAAGGCCAGGTGCTCAGCCGCGGCGAGCCGCCGCCGCTGGACATCTCCGGCCCGCTGCAGGTGACCGAGATCAGCGCCCAGCTGCGCAACATCACGCTGCCGCGCGCGGGCATGTACGAGTTCCACCTGCTGTCCAACGGCCAGGTGATTGCCAGCAAGGCCATCCACGCCACGCAGGTCGTCCCGCCGGCGCGCGGCCCGCGGCCCGAGCGCCCGGGCTAGGCCCGCCCTCAGGCGCCTGGTAGCGCGTGGGCTGCGCCGTGCCCGCGCAGCATGGTGCGGTGCACGGTCCTGTGGTGCACTGCCCTGCGGCGCGGCCCGCGTTCCCACGACCGCTGGCCGCGTCCGGCGGCGGGCGGGGATGGTGGGCGCAAAGGGACTCGAACCCCTGACCTCGTGCGTGTGAAGCACGCGCTCTAACCAACTGAGCTATGCGCCCGGCCGCGACCGCAGGCTGAGGGTATAGCCGAGGTGCGCCGCGGCCCCAAGCGGGGGAGGGTGCGGGGCCACCGGCCTGGCGGCGGCCCCAACCCGCGGCGGCACAAGGGGTTAGGCGCTGGGCCGCGCACCCAAGGCGGGGCCCAAGTTTCACGCGACCTTCACAATCGCGCCATCCCTGCTTCACCCCGGCCGGGCACCCTTGCGCGCGTCACCACCCCCCTTGGAGACCGTCCCGCATGAAGTGCTTCCTTGCCAGCCTGCTCGGGCTCGGCCTGCTCTCGGGTGCTGCGGCCCTGGCCGGCACCGTGCAGGTGGACCCGGCCATCCCTGCCTACACGCCCGTCAGCGGCGTGAGCGGCACGATCAAGAGCGTCGGCAGCGACACCATGAACAACCTCATGACGCTGTGGAGCGAGGGCTTCCGCACGTACTACCCCAACATCCTGCCCGAGATCGAGGGCAAGGGCAGCGCCACGGCGCCGGCCGCGCTCATCGCGGGCACGGCCACCTTCGGGCCCATGAGCCGCGAGATGAAGGCCGCCGAGTCGGACGAGTTCGAGAAGAAGTTCGGCTACAAGCCCACCGGGCTGCCCACGGGCATCGACATGCTGGCCGTGATCGTGCACAAGGACAACCCGCTGGCCTCGCTCTCCCTGCTGCAGGTGGACGCGATCTTCAGCAAGGCCCGCAAGGGCGGCTTCGGCAACGACATCAAGACCTGGGGCGACCTGGGCCTGACGGGCGAGTGGGCCGCAGCTCCCATCAGCCTCTACGGGCGCAACTCGGCCTCGGGCACCTACGGCTACTTCAAGGAGCACGCCCTCTTCAAGGGCGACTTCAAGGACACGGTCAAGGAGCAGCCGGGCACCTCGTCGGTGGTGCAGGCCGTGGCCAGCGACCGCTTCGGCATCGGCTACGGCGGCATCGGCTACGTCACCGCCGACGTGCGCGCCCTGCCGCTGTCCAAGGACGGCAAGGCCGCGCCGGTGGCCGCCATCGTCGAGAACGCGTACTCGGGCGACTACCCGCTGTCGCGCTTCCTGCTGGTGTACGTGAACGCCAAGCCGGGCAGCGCGCTCGACCCGCTGCGCCGCGAGTTCATCCGCTTCATCTTCAGCAAGCAGGGGCAGGAAGTCGTCATCAAGGACGGCTACTTCCCCGTGCCGGCCACTGTTGCGTCCGATGCCCTCGCGTCCGTGGGGATCACGGCCGGGCAGTGATGCCCAGCCGTCCACGGCCGTCCCGGGTCCTCCCTGCCACCGCCTGGCGCCTGGCCTAGTGACCCCGGGGCCACGTGACGTGCGCCGGTGCCGGCGCGAATCCCGCCGGCACCGGCATCTCTCGCCAGCTTCCTCCCGCGTGACCGAGGCTTGATGCCGCCCCCCGAGACGCCCACCCCTGCGGCTGGAGCCCCGGCGCAAGCCGGGCGGGGCTCGCGCACGCGCCGGGTCCGGGGCACGCACCGCTCGGTGCGCGTGGCGGAGCGCGTGGCGCGCGTCTTCATCACGCTGGGCGGCCTGGGCACGATCGTGGCCGTGACCACGATCTTCGCCTTCCTCGCCTGGGTGATCGTGCCGCTGTTCGAGGATCCCGTCGCCGTGCCCGGCACGGGGCTGGAGGCGGGCGCCCCGCGCGCCGCGGTGCTGGCCGTGGGCACCGACGAGCACGCCGTGCTGGCGTGGACCCTGCTGGCCGACGGCACGCTCGAGGTGGGGGTGCCCGGCGAGCGCGGCTTGCTGCTGGAGCGCTCGCTGGCTGCGGGCGGCCCGGCCTGCACGGCGCTCTGCATCTCGCCCGACGGTCGCAGCGGGGCGCTGGCCCTCGCCGACGGCAGCGTGCGCACCTTCGGGCTGCGCTTCCCGGCGCAGGTGCTGGCGGAGGCGGACGCGCGCGCGCTGGTCGGCCCCACGCGCCTGGCCCCCGGCGAGCGCGCCGTGCGCGACCAGCGCGTGGCCGTGGGGCTCCCGGGCGGTGAGGTGCGCGTCAAGGGTGTGGAGGTGGTGCTGGGCCCGCCGCTGCAGGTGGGGCCGGAGCCCGTGGTGCGCCTGGAGCGCTCCGAGCTCGCCGCGGGCAGCATGCTGCTCACGGTGGACCGCGCCGGCAGGGCCCAGGTGCACCGGCTGGAGGAGAAGGCCAGCCTGCTGGACCGTCGTCGCCCGCCCAAGGTGACGGTCACCAGCGTGCGCCTGCCCGTGGAGGGCACCGCGCCGGAGGGCCTGCCGAGGGGCGTGGCGGTGCCCGGGGCCGGCGACAACGCGTTGCTCGTGTGGCCCGACGGGCGCACCCTGCGCTACGACCTGCGCGACCTGGACCGCGTGCAGCTGGTGGAGTCGGTGGACCTCGTGCCCGAGCCCGGAGCGAGCGTGACGGCGCTGGGCTGGATGCTGGGGCGCACCACGCTCGTGGTGGGCGACTCGCTGGGCCGCGTGAACGGCTGGTTCCGGGTCAAGCCCCACGCCGCCTCGACGCCCGATGGCTCGCTGCTGCAGCGCGTGCACGAGCTCGCGGGGCCCGGGCCCGCCATCACGCGTGTGTCCAGCGGCCTGCGCAACCGTCTCGTGCTGGCCGGCGACGCCGCCGGGGGCGTGCGCGTGTGGAACATGACCACGGGCCGCCTGCTGGCCTCGCTGGCCGTGCCCGGCCCGGCCGAGGCCGTCGCGCTCGCGCCCAAGGAGGATGCGCTGCTCGCGCGCAGCGGCAGCACGCTCGCGCTGTGGTCGTTCCAGGCGCGACACCCCGAGGCCGGGCTCGCGGCCCTGTTCGGCAAGGTGTGGTACGAGGGCTACGAGAAGCCGGCCCACGTGTGGCAGTCCACGGGCGGCACGGATGACTTCGAGCCCAAGCTCGGCTTGGTGCCGCTGGTGTTCGGCACGCTCAAGGCCACGCTCTACTCGATGCTCTTCGCGGTGCCCATCGCCCTGCTGGCGGCGATCTTCACCAGCGAGTTCCTCGGGGCCCGGCTGCGCACGGGCATCAAGAGCGTGATCGAGGTGATGGCCAGCCTGCCCAGCGTGGTGCTGGGCTTCCTGGCGGCCATCGTGGTGGCGCCTTTCGTGCAGGACGTGGTGGCCACCGTGCTGGCCTCGTTCCTCGTGGTGCCCGCCACGCTGCTGCTGGCTGCGCACCTGTGGCAGATGCTGCCGCAGCACGTGGCGCTGCGGCTTGCTGGCATGCCGCGCCTGCTGGCGATGGTGGCCGTGTTCCCGGTGGGCCTGCTGCTCTCGGCGGCGCTGGCGCCGGGCCTGGAGCGCGCCCTGTTCCAGGGCGACCTCGAGGGCTGGCTCAACCACCAGGTGACCGCCGGCGAGCTGGCGCGCGCCGGCGTGGGCGGCAGCGCCGCCGGCAGTGCCGCCGGCAGTGCCGCCGGCAGTGCCGCCGCGCCCGGTGCACCCGTTGCACCCGCTGCGGCGGGCGCAGCCAGCAGCCCGCGCGAGGTGCTGGCTGCGCTGGCCGCCGGCCAGCCCCTGCCCGCCACCGAGCGCACGGCGCTGCTGGCCACGGCGGGCATGGAGGCCGGCGGGCGCCGCCCGCCCACGGGCCAGCCCGCCCTGCTGCGCAGCGAGGAGGCCGAGCGGCTCCGCGCGGCGCACCGTGCGTCGGCGTGGGGCGGCTGGGCCTTCCTGGGCTTCCCGCTGGCCGTGCTGGCCGTGGTCTTCGGTCTGGATCGCTGGGTGAGCCCGCGGCTGCGGCAGGCCTCGCGCCGCTGGTCGCGGCGGCAGGCCGCGTGGGCCGCCCTGGCACGGCTGGTGGGGGGCGGCCTGCTGGCCGTGGGCCTCTCGATCGCGCTGGGCCACGGGCTGTCCAGCCTGGGCGTGGACCCGCGCGGCGACTTCGACTACGCCACCCGCGGCGAGGGCGCGCTCATGGGCAGCCCCGTGCAGCGCAACGCCTTGGTGGTGGGCTTCCTGATGGGCTTCGCCATCATCCCGATCATCTACACGCTGGCCGAGGATGCGCTCTCCAGCGTGCCGCAGCACCTGCGGCTGGCCTCGCTGGGCGCAGGCGCCACGCCCTGGCAGACGGCCACGCGCGTGATCCTGCCCACGGCCGCCAGCGGCCTCTTCTCGGCCGTGATGATCGGGCTGGGGCGCGCCGTGGGCGAGACGATGATCGTGCTGATGGCGGCGGGCAACACCAGCGTGATGGACTGGAACGTGTTCAACGGCTTCCGCACGCTCTCGGCCAACATCGCCACGGAGATGCCCGAGGCGGTGGTGGGGAGCACGCACTACCGCGTGCTCTTCCTGGCTGCCTTCACGCTGTTCCTCGTCACCTTCGTGCTCAACACGCTGGCCGAGGCCGTGCGCCAGCGCTTCCGCAAGCGGGCCTTCCAGCTGTGAGCGCGCCATGAGCCTCCCGGACCAGGCCCGCCCCGAGGCCCCGCAGGGCGCTGGCGGCAGCACGCCGGCTGCTGCGCCGGCGCGCGGGGGGCGCGCCCCGCGCGTGCGCAGCACGTCCCTGTTCAGCGCCGGCGAGGCGCAGGTGTGGCTCACGGGCGGCGCGCTGGCGCTGTGCCTGCTGATGATCACCGGCCTGCTGGTGCTGGTGGCCGCGCAGGGCGCGCGCGCCTTCTGGCCCGGGCCGCTGCTGGAGCTCACGACCCATGACGGGCGGCGGCTGCTGGGCGAGGTGGCCAGCGACGAGCGCTACCGCATCGACCCGCTGCTGCTGGCGCGCCTCGCGCCCGAGGACCGTGCCCGGGCCGAGGCCGAGATGGCCGCCGGCGACGGCACGCTCAGGCGCCGCCAGCTGCGCACGGGCAACTATGACCTCACGGGCACGCACTTCACCTGGGTGAGCGACTTCGAGGTGGCCTCCGAGGCCGAGCCCCGCTGGGCCCTGCTGCTGGAGCGCATGACCTGGGGACGCTTCTACGGCGTGCCGCGCGCCCTGCTGGAGGGCGAGGCCGTGCGCGAGGAGGCCTCGCCCGCGGGCGGGCCCCCGCGCGTCCTGCCCCCGCGGCCCGAGAGCCTGCTGCCGGTGGCCGAGGGCCCGGAGGCGGCGTGGGCGGCCTTCGAGGCGCGGCACGAGCAGGTGCGCGAGCGGCTGGAGCGCCGCCGGCGGCTCGAGACCGAGGAGGTCGGGGCGATCAACGCGCGCATCGAGGGTGCGCGCCACGCCGTGCGGCGCGCCGAGCTGGCGCTGGAGGGCACCGCGGGGCTGGCTGCCTTCCGGCTGGCAGTCGTGGCCGGGCTGGCGCACGCCGCGTGGACGCGTGCGCGCGAGGCGGCCCGCGCCGCCGGACGTGCCCACGAGGAGCCTGAGCCCCCGCGGGCGCCCGCGCGACCTGTGCTGGCCGCGCAGCCCGCGGCCGTGGCGGCCTTCGCGGAGGCGCTCGAGGCGCAGGACCGCAACGACCGCGCGTGCCAGCAGGAGTTCCTGGCCGTGCGCCAGCAGATCGAGCGGCTGCGCGCCGAGAACCAGCGCCAGGTGCTGCTGATGGCCACCGCCGATGGCCAGGTCGAGCTGCGCGTGCCGCTGGAGGAGGTGGTGCGCGCGGTGCCGGCCAACCAGCTGGGCACGGGCGGGCGGCTGGCGACCACGCTGGCGCGCTGGGGCGAGTTCCTGGGCGACGAGCCGCGCGAGGCCAACAGCGAGGGCGGTGTTGCGCCCGCCATCCTGGGCACGGTGGTGATGACGCTGGTGATGAGCCTGCTGGTCGTGCCCTTCGGCGTGCTGGCCGCGCTCTACCTGCGCGAGTACGCGCGGCCCGGGCCGGTGGTGAGCGTGGTGCGCATCGCCATCAACAACCTGGCCGGCGTGCCCAGCATCGTCTTCGGCGTGTTCGGCCTGGGCTTCTTCTGCTACACGCTGGGTGCCGGCATCGACGGCTGGCTCTATCCCGAGCGCCTGCCCAGCCCCACCTTCGGCAAGGGCGGGCTGCTGTGGGCCTCCTTCACGCTGGCGCTGCTCACCCTGCCGGTGGTGATCGTGGCCACCGAGGAGGCGCTGGCCGCCGTGCCGCGCTCGATGCGCGAGGGCTCCTACGCCTGCGGGGCGAGCAAGTGGCAGACCATCCGCCGCATCGTGCTGCCGCGCGCCATGCCCGGCATCATGACGGGCATGATCCTGGCCATCGCGCGTGGGGCCGGCGAGGTGGCGCCGCTGATGCTGGTGGGGGTGGTCAAGCTGGCCCCCGAGCCGCCGGTGGACGCGACCTTCCCCTTCGTGCACGGCGAGCGCAGCTTCATGCACCTGGGCTTCCACGTCTACGACCTGGGCTTCCAGAGCCAGAACAGCGAGGCGGCCAAGCCCATGGTGTTCACCACCACCCTGCTGCTCATCGGCCTGGTGGTGCTGCTCAACGTGGTGGCGATCTGGGTGCGCTCGCGCCTGCGCCGCAAGTTCCTGGCGGTGCAAGCATGAGATTCCTGCAACCCGAGGAGGCCCGCATGCCTGACGACACCACCCCGGCGGGCCCGGAGCGCTCCGTGGCGCCGCCCGCCGCGCCGTCCACCGTGCCGGGCGCGGCCGCCGCCCCGGCGGGCAGCCCGGCCCCCGCGACCGGCCCCGAGGCGCGCAGCGGCCGGCGCAGCGCGCTGTTCGAGGCCATCACGCGCGGCGAGACGCCGCCCACCGAGACGCACGCCTCGCTGGCCGGCATGGATGCCGTGGTGGAGATCCAGGGCTTCCAGCTCTGGTATGGCGCCGCCAAGGCGCTGCACCAGGTCTCGATGGCCGTGCCGCGCGGCATGGTGACGGCGCTGGTCGGCCCGTCGGGGTGTGGCAAGTCCACCCTGCTGCGCAGCGTCAACCGCATGAACGACCTCATCGACGGCGTGCGCATCGACGGGCGCATGCTGCTCAACGGCGACCCGATCTACGGCAAGGCCGTGGACGTGATCGAGCTGCGCAAGCGCGTCGGGATGGTGTTCCAGAAGCCCAACCCCTTCCCGATGAGCATCTTCGAGAACGTGATCTACGCGCTGCGCATCGACGGCGAGCGTGACCGCACGCGCCTCGAGGAGGCCTGCGAGACCAGCCTGCGCGGTGCGGGCCTGTGGGACGAGGTGAAGGACCGCCTGCAGGACAGCGCGCTGGCCCTCTCGGGCGGCCAGCAGCAGCGCCTGTGCATCGCGCGCGCCATCGCCGGCGACCCCGAGGTGCTGCTGCTCGACGAGCCCTGCTCGGCGCTGGACCCGATCGCCACCGGGCGCATCGAGGACCTGATCCAGGAGCTCAAGGGCGCCTACACGATCCTGATCGTGACCCACAACATGCAGCAGGCGGCGCGCACCAGCGACACGACCGCCTTCATGTACCTCGGGCGGCTCATCGAGTACGGGCCCACGGAAGACATCTTCCTGCACCCGCACCTGAAGGAGACCGAGGACTACGTCACCGGCCGCTTCGGCTAGGCCCGCCGCCCCGCGCGCGCAGCGCGCGCGACCTCCTCGCTCATTCTCGCGCCTTGCACCTTCCCCAACCCCCGACTGGAGATCCCATGACCGCGCGTCCGGCTGCCCGCCTCGTCCTCGCCTGCCTCCTCGTGCCTGCCCTGCTCGCCGGCTGCCGCGCCGGTGGTGCGCCCAAGGCCGCGACCCCCGAGGCGCCCGTGCAGGCGGCCGCGCCCTCGCCCAACGAGTGGCAGGGGCCGCACGACCGCCCGGCCTACGTGACGCGCGAGGTGGACGGCCGGCTGTGGATCTTCAAGCGCTGGTCGAAGGACCTGGCCGACTTCGCCAAGAAGGGCGAGCCGGCCAAGCAGGTCACGCTGGTGGGCCAGGGCCCCGGCGGCATGACGGTGCGCTGCCCGGACGTGGAGACCTTCAAGGGCTGGCAGCACAGCAAGCCCGGCTTCGAGACCTTCTTCAAGGAGGGCCGCTGGTGGGTGTTCCGCGAGGGCAGCCTCTTCGCCAGCGAGATGCGCTACTTCGGCGAGCCGGCCAAGACGGTCACGCTGGTGGGCCGCGGGCCCTACGGCACGAGCCTGCGCAGCTCGGACGCCGAGACGGCGCAGGCCTGGCTGCAGGCGGGCTACTGCGCGCCTCCGCCGGCCACGCAGGGCTAGGCACGCCGCGCGCAGGCTGCCCCCGACGGCCAGCGCGCGGGCGGCGCCCGCGGGCCGTGGGCGCGCCGCGGCGGCCTGCGTGCCCCGCGCGTCCCACGGCCGGCTGAGGGTGCTGGGGCCGGCGGAGGGTGCTGGCGGGAGGCGAGCCGGGCGGGCATGATCCGGCCGGCGCGCGGCGCGCCCCGGAGGCCCATGGACGTCCAACGACTCGCGCGCTGGGCCGGACCGCTGGCCCTGGCGGGCGCGCTGGCGCTGGAGGCCGTGCAGGGTGAGGGTGCGCAGCCGGCGCTGCGCGTGGCTGGCCTGGGCCTGTGGATGGCCCTGTGGTGGTGCACCGAGGCGGTGGCGCTGCACGTGACGGCGCTGCTGCCGCTGGTGCTGCTGCCGCTGCTGGGCGTGGTGCGCGCCGAGGGGGTGGCGGCCGCCTACGGCCACGACCTCGTGTGGATGTTCATGGGCGCCTTCCTGCTCGCCGCCGCGGTCGAGCAGCGCGGGCTGCACCGCCGGCTGGCGCTTGCGGTGCTGTCGCGCGCGGGCACCTCGCCCGCGCGCCTCGTGGTGGGCTTCCTGCTGGCGGCGGCCGCCACGAGCGCCGTGCTGAGCAACACGGCCACGGCCGCCATGCTCATGCCGGTGGCGCTGGCCGTGGCGCGCCGCGGCGAGGAGGCCGGGCGCGAGGGCGCCGCGCGCACCTCCACGGCGCTGGTGCTGGCCGTGGCCTATGGCGCCAGCATCGGCGGCATCCTCACCGTCGTGGGCACGCCGCCCAACGGCATCTTCGTGCGCCAGGTGCGCGCCGACGGGCTGGATGCCAGGCTCAACTTCGCCAGCTTCACGCTGGCCGCGCTGCCCATCGCGCTGGGGCAGCTGGCCGTGGCGTGGTGGGTGCTGGTGCGTGGGCTGCCGCGCACGGCCGACGGGGCCGCCCGGCAGGCCGAGCGCGAGGCGCTGGAGGCGCTGCCGCGCATGGGGCCGGGCGAGCGCCGCACGCTGGGCGTGTTCGTGGCCGTGGTGCTGCTGTGGGCCACGCGCGCACGCATCGAGCTGGGCGGGCTGGCGTTCCCCGGCTGGGCCGCGGCGCTGGGCGTGCCCGGTGCGAGCGATGCCACGGTGGCGGTGGCCGGCGCGCTGGCGCTGCTGCTGGTGCCCTCGGGCGAGGGCGATGGCCCACTCCTCTCGCCGCGCGCGGTGGGCAGCATCTCGTGGGAGCTGCTGCTGCTGTTCGGCGGCGGCTTCGCGCTGGGCGACGCGTTCAAGTCCTCGGGGCTGGCCGACAGCGTGGGCGCGGGCCTGGGCGGCATGGCCGGCCTGCCCACCCCCGTGCTGCTGCTGGTCGTGGCGCTGGCCGTGACGGCACTGAGCGAGATCGCCACCAACACGCCGCTGGCCGTGGCGGTGCTGCCCGTGCTGTCGGCCGCGGCCGCCTCGGCCGGCCTCTCGTCGGTGCCGGTGATGCTGGCCGCCACCTTCGCGGCCTCGCTGGGCTTCATGCTGCCGGTGGGCACGGCACCCAACGCCATCGCCTTCGCCACCGGGCGCGCCCCCGTGCGCAGCATGCTGCGCGCCGGCTTCTGGATCGACCTGGCGGGCGCGGTGCTGGTGGCGCTCGTGGTGTGGCTGTGGTCGGGGCCGCTGCTGGACCCCGGCCGCTAGCCGCGGGCGCCGGCCGCGCGCGGCGCCCGTGCGCGGCGCTAGACTGCCCGCCGGGCGGCCCGGAGCGCGCAGCGCGCGCGCCGGGTGTCAGGGAGTGACCGCCCAGGGAGGCACCGTGAGCCAGACGCCCTCGACACCCACCGGCCTGCTGCCCTGGCTGCCGGCCGTGCCCCTGCGCGGCACGCCGCCCCTGCCGGGGCTGACGCTGACCGTCACGGTGCTGCGCCCGCTGGCGCTGGCCGCGCTCCAGTGCGTGACGCCCGCCGAGCCGCGCGTGCTGCTGCTGGCACAGCGCGACGTTACGCACGACCCTGGCCAGCTGGCCGACGTGCGCCCCATGGGCGTGGTGGCTGCCGTGCTGCGGCTGGCCCCGGACGAGTCGGGGCAGGTGCAGGTGGCGCTGGAGGCACGCGAGCGCGTGAGCCTCGAGGCCCTGGAGCGGCGTGGCGAGGCGCTGTGGGGCCAGGGCCGGCCGGTGCCGGGCGTGGACGCGCCCGACGACGTCGAGACCGCGGCCCGCGCTACCACGCTCAAGAGCCTGTTCCAGCGCCTGCTGGCGCTGGACCCCGAGGGCGACCCGGACCTGCTGCAGGCGGTGCTGGCCATCGAGGACGCCGGCGACCTGGCCGACACGGTCATCGGGCGGCTGGACCTGCACGCCCACGACCGGCGTGCCGTGCTGGAGGAGGTGGACGAGCGGGCACGGCTGGAGCTGGCCGTGCGGCTGGCCGGGCGCGCGCTGGATGCGGCCACCCTGGCGCGGCGCATCGAGGGCGAGGTGAGCGGGCGCGTGGCCGGGGCGCAGCGCGAGGCGCTGCTGCGCGAGCAGCTGGCGCAGGTGCGCCGCGAGCTTGGGCTGGGCCGCGATGCGCGCGTGGACGCCCTGCGCGAGCGGCTGGCGCGCGTGCCGCTGCCCGAGGGCATGGCGGCCGAGGTGCAGGGCGAGCTGGCGCGGGTGGAGGATGCGGGCCCGCACGCGCCCGAGCGCGCCCTGGCGCTGCAGCGGCTGGAGTGCCTGCTGTCGCTGCCGTGGGGGGCGCGCCGGCGCGCGCCCATCGACCTCGTGCACGTGCGCGTGGTGCTCGACCGCGACCACCGTGGCCAGGGCGAGGCCAAGGCGCGGCTGCTGGACGCGCTGGCCCCGGGCGTCCTGCGCGCCGACGGCCACGTGCCGGCCCTGTGCCTGGTGGGGCCCAGCGGCGTGGGCAAGAGCAGCCTGGCCGACGGGCTGGCCGAGGCGCTGGGAAGGCCGGCGGTGCACGTGCGCCTTACGGGCATCGACGAGGAGGCCGACCTGTGGGGCCAGCCGCGCTACGTGCCCGACGCGCGGCCCGGCCGCGTGCTGGAGGCGCTGCAGCGCGCCGGCGTGCCCGACCCCGTGATCGTGCTCGACGGCCTCGACGAGCTGGCCATGGAGTATCCCGGCGACCTCGAGGGGCTGGTGGCCCCGCTGCTGGACGCGCCGGCGCGCGCGCGCTTCACCGACCGCTGGCTGGGGGTGCCCTTCGACCTGGCGGGCGCCGTGGTGGTGGCCACGGCGCAGGTGGTGGAGGTGCTGCCGCCCGACATCCGCGACCGGCTCGTGGAGGTGCGCTTGCGCGGCTACCTCGACAGCGAGAAGCTGGAGATCGCCCGCGACCACCTCGTGCCGGCGCTGGCCCGCGAGGTGGGGCTGCCCGAGTCCACCGACGTGGCGCCCGAGACGCTGCAGGCCATCGTGGACGGCTGGACCTTCGAGAGCGGCGTGCGCGGCCTGCATGCCGAGCTGCGCAGCGTGCTGCAGCGCATGGCGGCGCGCGGCGCTGCCGGCGCCAGCGCGCCGTGGCGCGTGCGCCCGCAGGACCTGCCCGGCATCCTGGGCCCGCGCCAGCGCCACATGGAGCGCGTGCAGCGCTCGTGCACGCCGGGGCTGGCGATGGGCCTGGCCTGGACGCCGGCGGGCGGCGAGGTGCTGTTCATCGAGGCCGCGGCGGTGCCCGGCAGCGGGCAGGTCAAGCTCACCGGCAGCCTGGGCGACGTGATGAAGGAGTCGGCCGAGGCCGCCCTGACCTGGCTGCGCGAGCACGCTCCGGGCATGCTCGACCCGCGCGCCGTGGACCTGCACGTGCACGTCCCGGCGGGCGCCGTGCCCAAGGACGGGCCCAGCGCGGGCGTGGCGCTGCTGGTGGCCATCGCCTCGGCGCTCTCCAAGCGCCCTGCGCGCCACGACCTGGCCATGAGCGGCGAGATCACGCTGCGCGGGCAGGTGCTGCCGGTGGGCGGCATCCGCGAGAAGGTGATGGCCGCCCCGCGGGCCGGCATCCGCGCGCTGGTGCTGCCGCGCGCCAACGAGCAGGACCTGGCCGAGATCCCGGCCAGTGCGCTGCAGGGCCTGCGCGTGCACCTCGTCGAGCGCGTGGAGGAGCTGCTGGAGATCGCGCTGGTGCCCTGCGCACCGGGCCCGGCCGCCGCGCGGGGCCGCACGGGCCGCACGGTGGCCAAGGGCGGCAAGCGGACCACGGCGCGCAAGGCCCGCAGCGCACGGCGGGGCCGCCGCTAGCCCGGCCGCCGCCAGCCCGGCTGCCGCCAGCCAGGCGGGCGCGCCACGCTCCTGCCGGGGCGGCCGGGGAAGGTTGCGGCCCTGTCCTGCCCGCATGATGCTGGGCAGCCATGTGGCTCCGCCGCCTGCCCCTGCTGGTCGCCGCCGCCGCCGTGAGCGCGTTCCTGCTGGTGGACGCGCTGGGCCGGGCCGTGCCCGCGCCACAGCCCGTGCCGGCCGCCGATGCGCGGGGCCACCCGCGGCTGGGCGTGCTGGGCTTTGACGGCGTCGACGAGCGCATCCTGCGTGCGTACCTCGAGGCCGGCGAGCTGCCCAGCCTGCAGGCGCTGGCGCGCGAGGGCGGCTTCGCGCCCCTGCACAGCGAGCTGCCGCCCGAGTCGCCGGTGGCGTGGGCCAGCCTGCTCACGGGCGTGAACCCAGGCCGGCATGGCATCCATGACTTCGTGGTGCCGGGCGCGGACTTCACGCCACAGAACGGCATGGTGGACGTGACGCCCATGCGCCTGCTGGCCGGGCGCGTGGTCGTGCGGCCGCCCATGGCCCGCTCGCGCCTCTGCGTGCCCACCTTCCTCGAGCGCGTGCAGCGCGCCGGCTACCCGGTGCTCTCGCTGCGCCAGCCACACCTGTTCCCCGCGCCGGCCCTGCCCGGCGCGCGCATGCTGGCGGGGCTGGGCGTGCCCGACATCTCGGGCGCGGTGGGCGCCATCACCACCTGGTCGGCCCGGCCCGGCTTCGCCGCCATGGTGTCGGAGTTCGGCGGCACGCAGGTGCCGCTGGCCGGCGGGCCGCAGGCAGCGCGCTACGACTCGACGCTGCAGGGCCCGCTGGACCCCACGCTGCCGCGCGGCGCGGGTGGGCTGGTGCGACGCGCCGAGGTGCCGGTGGGCTTCGAGGTGGAGCGCGACGCGCAGGGCAAGGCCCGCGCGGTGACGGTGGAGCTGGGCGGGCGGCGCGAGCGGCTGGAGTCCGGCGGCCGCAGCGGCTTCTTCCCCGTGCGCGTCGCGCTCCACCTCGAAGCCCACCGGCACCTCGGCGCGTCGCACCAGCCCACCCGCGCCGCG
>JBJTIJ010000352.1:0-11261 GCA_046094945.1 Planctomycetia bacterium
CCCCTGCCGCACCGTCCTGTCTCCCGTGGAGCCCGCCATGTCCGAGGTCGAAGCCGAGGTCCCCCCGAGCAAGCCCCTGTTCACGATCACGGAGGCCATGCTCGACACCGGCCTGCGCGGCTTCCCGCTGGGCACGGTGCGCACCAGCCACGTGAGCCCCGACCTGGGCGTCACGTACCGCGGCTACCCCGTGGAAGACCTCAAGGACCTCTCCGGCGAGGACGTGGTCTACCTGCTGTTCCACAAGGAGCTGCCCACGCCCGCGCAGGCGGCCGAGTTCAAGGCCGACCTGGCGCGCCGCTGCGTGATCGACCCGGCCGTGTTCACGGCCATGAAGGCGCTGCCGCGCAAGGGCCACCCGATGGAGTGGTTCATCACGGCCATCAACCTGCTGGGCATGACCGGCAAGACGGGTGACTACCGCGAGGACTGCCTCAACATCATCGCGCGCATCACCAGCGTGACGGCCGCCATCTACCGCATCCGCGAGGGCCTGGGCGAGCCCATCGCGCCGCGCCACGACCTGCCGCTGCACGAGAACGTCGTGCACATGCTGGGCATGAAGACGGTGCACCCGATCCTGCCCGAGCTGCTGCGCCTGTTCTACGTGCTGCACATGGACCACGGCGGCGGCAACCTCTCGACCTTCGTGGGCAAGGCCATCGCCTCGGGCAAGGCCGACATGTACGCCAGCATCGGCGGCGCCATGGCCGCGCTCTACGGCCCGCGCCACGGCCGCGCCAACCAGGAGTGCCTGGAGTTCGTCAAGCTGGTCGGCACCAGCGACGCCACGGAGGCCGAGGCCAAGGTGCGCGGCATCCTCAAGTCGGGCGGCCTGGTGTTCGGCTTCGGCCATGCCGTGCTGCGCGCGGAAGACCCGCGCGCGCGCATCCAGTACGACTTCGCCAAGAAGCACTTCCCGCAGGACAAGCTGCTCGCGGTCGCCCACACGCTGCGCACCGTCGTGCCGCCGATCCTGAAGGAGAACCCGAAGATCGCCAACCCGTACCCGAACGTGGACGCGGTCTCGGGCTCGCTGATGACGGCTGCGGGCCTCACCGACCCCGAGTACTACACGCTGCTGTTCGGCTGGTCGCGCGTGGCGGGCATCGCCTGCCAGATCGTCGACGAGCGCATCGTGAAGGGCAAGAAGGACGGCTTCCCCATCTACCGGCCCAAGTACCTGCCGGTGGACCAGCCCGCCCGCCGCCTGGCGAAGTAGCGCCCGCAGCACGCTCGCGGCGGCGACGCGCGTCTGCGGCTCGCTGCTGCGGCTCCCGGCTGCTGCGGCTCGCGGCTGCTGCGCGGTGCCGCGCGCGCAGCCACGGCCGGCCCGCGCAGCCCCGGTTTGCCGGGACGCGGCCTTGCCTCCCCCCTAGGGTGCCGCCACCCACGGGAGGCAGGCCATGGCCGCGACCGCGCACGACACCCCTGCGTTGCCCGCGCTGCCGGGCACGGCCGCCGGCCGGGCCTCGCAGCCCTTCCGGCGCTTCTTCGCCATCGAGGCCGCCAGCGGCATCGTGCTCATCGCCTGCACGGCCATCGCGCTGCTGATGGCCAACTCGCCCTGGCGGGCGGCCTGGGCGGCCTTCTGGGACACGCCCGTGGTGATCGGGGTGGGCGGCCTCGTGATCGACTACCCGCTCTCCACGTGGGTGAACGACGCCCTGATGGCGATCTTCTTCTTCGTGGTGGGCCTGGAGATCAAGCGCGAGCTGGCCATCGGCGAGCTCAGCGAGCCGCGCAAGGTGGCGCTGCCCGTGGCCGCGGCCTTCGGCGGCGCGGCGGTGCCGGCGCTCGTGTTCACCCTGCTGCGCCACGGCACGCCCGACGCGCGCGGCTGGGCCGTGCCCATGGCCACCGACATCGCCTTCGTCGTGGGCTGCCTGGCGCTGCTGGGCTCGCGCGTGCCCCACGGCCTGAAGATCCTGATGCTCTCGCTGGCCATCGTCGACGACCTGCTGGCCGTGATCGTGATCGCGCTCTTCTACAGCAGCAGCATCGGCACCGGCTGGCTGGCCGGCGCGCTGGGCGGCCTGCTGCTGGTGGCGCTCATGAACCGCGCGGGCGTGCGGCGCGTGGGCTGGTACCTGCTGGCGGGCGCCGGCGTGTGGCTGTGCACGCTCAAGAGCGGCATCCACCCCACGGTGGCCGGCGCGGCGCTGGGCCTGCTCACGCCGTGGCGCGCGTGGGTGGACGAGCACCTCTCGAGCCGGGTGATGGGCTCGGCCGGCCGGGCGCTGGCCGCCACCGCGGGCCAGCTCTCGCCCGCGGCCCGGCAGGCCGTGCTGGAGCATGCCGAGACGGCGCTGCGCGAGGCGCGCTCGCCGCTGGACCGCCTGCAGCATGCGCTGCACCCGTGGGTGGCCTTCGGCATCATGCCCGTCTTCGCGCTGGCCAACGCCGGCGTGCCGCTGGGCGGCGGCGACGCGCTGGCGCCGCTGCCGCTGGCCGTGGTGGCGGGCCTGGTGCTGGGCAAGCCGGTGGGCTTCCTGCTGGCCTGCTGGCTGGTCACGCGCCGCACGGCGCGCCTGCCCGAGGGCGTGTCGTGGGGCGCGATGGTGGGCGCGGGCTGCCTCGCCGGCATCGGCTTCACCATGTCGATCTTCGTGGCCAGCCTCTCGTTCCAGGGCGCGGCGCTCGACAGCGCCAAGCTGGGCGTGCTGCTGGCCTCGGGCCTCTCGGCCGTGCTGGGCATGCTGCTGCTGCGCGCCACGCTGCCGGCGCGCACTGCGGGCATGGCGGGCACGGCGGGCGCCGGCGCCGGGTCCCCGGCGCAGGCGCCGGCCTAGGTGCCGGGCTGCGTGCCGAAGTAGCGCGCGTCGGGGTGGTGGAAGACCAGCGCCGAGACGCTGGCCTCGGGGTCCATCATGTGGCCCTCGGTGAGCGTCACGCCCACCTCCTGCGGCTCCAGCAGGCGGAAGAGTGCCTCCTGCCCGGCGAGGTCGGGGCAGGCCGGGTAGCCGAAGGAGTAGCGCTTGCCGCGGTAGGCGCAGCGGAAGGCGGCCTCGGCCGTCAGGCCCGGGTCGTCGGGAAAGCCCCACGCGGCGCGCATCTGCGCGTGCAGCCACTCGGCGGCGGCCTCGGCCGTCTCGACGGCCAGCGAGCCCAGCACGTGGCCCTCCAGGTAGCGGCCCGCGCGCGTGAGCTCGGCCACGCGCGCGCGCACGCCCTCGCCAGCCGTGGTCACGAACAGGCCCAGCGGGTCGGTGCCATCGGGGCCCGGCAGCACGTAGTCGGCAAGGCACAGGCCCTCGCCGCGCTCCTGGCGCGGGAAGGCCCAGCGCTCGCGCTCGCGCCCGTCGCCGGCGTCGAGCACCAGCACGCTGTCGCCCTCCACGCGCACCGGCACCCAGCGGAACACGGCGCGCGCGCGCAGCCAGCCCTCGCGGGCACGCTGCTTGACCTCCTCCACCACGCGCGCGAGGCGCACGGCCTTCTCGTCGTGCTCGGCCAGCAGCGTGGGCACGTGCCCGCGCAGGCCCAGGTGCTTGCCGAAGAGCATCTGCGGGTTGAGCCAGGCCCACACGCGGTCCAGGTCCAGCTCCTGCAGCACGGTGCGGGCCCGCGGCGGCGTGCCGGGCCGGGGCACGTCGCGGCGCACGCTGGCGGCCCGCTCGCCCGCGGCGCGCACAGGGGCCGGCGCGGCCGCCGGGGCCGTGGCGGCGCGCTCGCGCTCGGCGGCCAGCTCGGCCAGCAGGGCCGCGCGCGCGCCGCCATCGCGCAGGCGCTGGGCCAGCGCGAGGCCCTGCATGGCGTCGCGCGAGTAGGCCACCGGGCCGCCGTAGGCGGGCGCGATGCGCCGGTAGGTGAAGGCCGGCGAGAGCGCCGCGCCGCCCACCAGCAGCGGCGTGTCGATGCCGGCCGCGCGCAGGTCCTCGGCGGTGGTCACCATCTGCAGCGCGCTCTTCACCAGCAGGCCCGAGAGGCCCACGATGTCGGGCCGGTGCTCGCGCACGGCAGCCACCAGCGCCTCGCTGGGCACCTTGATGCCGAGGTTGACCACCTCGAAGCCGTTGTTGGACAGCACGATGTCCACGAGGTTCTTGCCGATGTCGTGCACGTCGCCCTTGACGGTGGCCAGCAGCACCTTGCCCCGCGAGGCGGCCCCGGCGCCGGCCTCGCGCGGCATGTGCGGCTCCAGGTGCGCAACGGCCGCCTTCATGGCCTCGGCGCTCTGCAGCACCTCGGCCACGATCAGGTCGTTGGCCGCGAAGAGCCGGCCCACCTCGGCCATGCCCTCCATCAGCGGCCCGTTGATGATGTCCAGCGCGCGCGGCCAGCGCGGGTCGGCCAGCGCCAGGTCGAGGTCGGCGGCGAGGCCCTCGCGCGTGCCCTCCACCCCGTAGCGCGCCAGGCGCTGCTCCAGCGGCAGCGCGGCGGCGGCGCGCGCCTGCGCCGCGCGGGCGCTGCCCTCGCCCTCGCGCCCGCGGAAGTGCGCCGCGAAGGCCGCCACCGGGTCGGCGCCGCGCGCGAAGAGCAGGTCCTCGCAGGCCGTGCGGTCCTCCGGCGGGATGCGCGGGTAGCGCTCGAGCCGCTCGGTGTTGACGATGGCGAGGTCGAGCCCGGCCTGCACGCAGTGGTGCAGGAACACGGCGTTGAGCACCTCGCGGCCGGCCTCGGGCAGGCCGAAGGAGACGTTGCTGATGCCCAGCACCGTCTTGCAGCGCGGGAAGCGCTCCTTGAGCCGGCGCACGCCCTCGATGGTGGCGCCCGCGCTGCCCACGTAGGAGGCGTCGCCCGTGCCGCAGGGAAAGACCAGCGGGTCGAAGACGAGGTCTTCCTCGCGCATGCCGAAGTCGTGCACCAGGATGCGGTGCGCGCGCGTGGCCACCTCCAGCTTGCGCTCCACCGTCACCGCCATGCCCTGCTGCGGGTCCTCGTCGATCAGGCCCACCACCAGCGCCGCGCCATGGCGCCGGGCCAGCGGCACCACGCGCTCGAAGCGCTCCAGCCCGTCCTCGAGGTTGACGCTGTTGAGCAGCGCCTTGCCCTGGCAGAAGGCCAGCGCCTGCTCCATCACGCGCGCATCGGTGGTGTCGATCACGATGGGCACGCGCACGGCGCGCACGAGGCGCTCGAGGAAGGCCTGCATGCCGCCCAGCTCGTCGGCGTCGGGATCCTGCAGGCACACGTCGAGCATGTGCGCGCCGCCGCGCACCTGCGCGCGCGCCACCTCGACGGCCTCGTCCCAGCGCTGGTCGCGCACCAGGCGGCGGAACTTGCGGCTGCCCAGCACGTTGGTGCGCTCGCCCACCAGCACGGGGCGGATGCCGTCCTCCACCTCCAGCGCCTCGGTGCCCGAGAGCCAGGTGCCGGCCGGCGCCGCGGGCACGGCGCGCGGCGCCAGGCCCTGCATGGCCTCCACCAGCGCCGCCACGTGCGCGCCCGTGGTGCCGCAGCAGCCGCCCACGAGGTTGAGCCAGCCCTGCTGGGCGAAGCGCGCCAGCGCGCCGGCCACCTCGGCGGGGCCCTCGCGGTAGCAGCCGTCCTCGTCGGGCAGGCCGGCGTTGGGCACGCAGGCCACGCGCGTGGCGGCGCGCGCCGCCAGCGTGCGCACGTGGTCGGTCATGAAGGCCGGCCCGGTGGCGCAGTTGAGGCCCAGGTAGAGCAGCTCGCGGTGCGCCAGGCTCACCGCCAGCGCCTCCACGTCCTGCCCGGCCAGCATGGTGCCGGTGGGCTCGATGGTGGCCGAGACGGCCACCGGCAGGCGCACGCCCAGCTGCGCGCAGGCCTCGTCGATGCCCAGCAGCCCGGCCTTGACGTTGCGCGTGTCCTGGCAGGTCTCCAGCAGCAGGTAGTCGCAGCCGCCCTCCACCAGGCCCAGCGCCTGCTCGCGGAAGTGGGCCACCCGCGCCTCGAAGCTGGCGCCGCCCGGCACCGACAGCGAGCGCGGGGTGGGCCCCATCGAGCCGGCCACCCAGCGCGGGCGGCCCGGCTGCTCGTGGCGCGCGCAGGCCGCGCGCGCGATGCGCGCCGCCTCGCGGTTGATCTCGCGCGCACGCGCGCCCAGCCCGTACTCGTCCAGCACCAGCGGCGTGGCACCGAAGGTGTTGGTCTCGACGATGTCGCAGCCCGCCGCGAGGTAGGCCTCGTGCACGTCCCCCACCACGTCGGGGCGCGTGAGCACGAGGTGCTCGTTGCAGCCCTCCAGCGCCGCGCCGCCGAAGTCGGCGGCCGTGAGGCTGCGCGCCTGCAGCGCGGTGCCGGTGGCGCCGTCCAGCACGAGGATGCGCGCCGCCAGCGCCTGCTCGAGCTGGGCGAGGCGCTCGCGGCGGTCGGCGGGGAAGGGCAGCGGCGCGGGGGTGCTCATGCGTGCGAGGGATCCTGCGGCTTGCTGGCGGCGCCCAGCAGCACCACGAAGGGCGTGCTGCGCCGGCGCTGGGCGGCCTCGATGCGCGTGGGCAGCAGGCCCGCGCCCGTGAGCCACGCGCGCAGCTGCTCGGGCCGCGTGCCTTGGCGGCGGTGGCCCAGGCGCTCGCGCACCCAGGCCTCGCCGTGCGGCAGCAGGTCCAGCACCAGCAGGCGCCCGCCGGGGCGCAGCAGGCGCGCCGCCTCGGCCAGCACCGGCGCCGGGTCCTCCAGCGCGGCCAGCGCCTGCGCCAGCACCACGAGGTCGGCGCTCGCGGCGGGCTGCGGCACGCCGGCCAGCGCCGCCTCCAGCACCTGCGCGCAGGCCACGCCCGCCAGCCTTGCACGCGCCTGTGCCGCCCGGCCCGCGTCGGGCTCGACGGCCACGAGGCGGCGCGCGAAGCGCGCCAGCTCCAGCGAGAGCGCACCGCTGCCCGCGCCCAGCTGCACCACGTCCTGCGCCGGCACCAGCCAGGCCAGCGCGTGCGCCCAGGCCGCCCACGAGCGGCCCGGCTCGGCCAGCGTGCTGCCCGGCTCGGGCTCGCCGCGCTCGTCGCGCGCCGCCAGCACCTCGGAGAGGCGCGCGTCGTCGCCGTGCGGGTCGGGGGCCGCCTCCAGCTCGGCGCGCAGCGCCGGCCACAGGGCCGCCAGCCCGGCCGGCGCCTGCGCGGGCAGCGCCAGGCGGGCCTGCGCCCCGCGGCGCTCCTCCAGCACGAGGCCGGCCCCCTTGAGCAGGCCCAGGTGGCGCGAGACGCCGCTCTGGGCCAGGCCCAGCACCGCGGTGGCCTCCCCCACGCTGAGGGCCTCGCGGGCCAGCAGCCGCAGCAGGCGCCAGCGAACCGGGTCGCCCAGCAGGTGGAAGCAGCGGGAACGGGGCTCTTCGAGGACCATGATCTACGTATGTGTATACATCGAACATGATCTTGAACGATGGAATGCCACCCATGTGTATCTCTAGGGCTACTCACATCCGGGGCGCGTCCAGTCGATAAGACACCCGTGCCTCCGCCCCTTGCTGCGAACAACACGCGACGCCACACGCGCCTGGCGTGCGAGATCCCCGTGCGCATCACGTCCCCGCACGTGCAGCTGGACGCGTTCATGGTGGATGCCAGCCGCAGCGGGCTGCGCCTGCGCGTGCCGGGCGCGCCGCTGGGCCTCTACCCGATGGCGCCGCTCTCGGCCGTGGGCCAGCAGGTGGCCAAGCTGCTGGGCGTGGAGTTCGAGGCCTGCCTGCACCCGGTGCGGCTGGGCTCGCTGCTCGTCAAGCGCGTGCGCCCGGTGCGCATCGGCACCATCGACGCCGCCAGCGCCGACTTCGAGCTGGGCTGCGCGCTCAGCCAGCCGCTGTCCGACGAGGAGTCGGCCATGCTCGAGCTGGGGCTGCACAAGGTGGACGCGGCCCCGGCCACGCCGCCGGCGGCGGTGACGGCGCCGGCGCCCACGCCCATCCCCTCGCCCCGCCCGCCGGCCTCGGTGGTGGGCCCGATGCTCAAGGACCAGCCCACGCGCCTGCGCGTGGTGCCGCCGCCGGCGCCAGCCACGGGCCGCCCCGGCGAGGCCGCGCCGGCGCGCGTGGCCGTGCCGCCGCCGCCCGGCGGGCGTGCCGCGACGGCACCGGCGGCGCAGGCACCCGCGGCCCCGCTGCTCGCGGTGCGCAGCGGCCCGGCGTGGAAGGAGTGGCACGCCTACGTGCACCCGGTGGGCGGGCAGGCGGGCAAGCCCTTCCTGGCGCGCATCGACGACCTGGGCGAGCGGGGCCTGCAGATCCGCGTGCCCGACCGCGCCATGCTGGCGCTGGACGGCGCACTGGACGTGACCAGCACGATGGCGGCCATGGGCGCCAGCTACGGCAGCGACGTGACGCTGCGCCTGATGGACGGCAGCGTGCACCTGTGGACGGGCCAGGCGCGCATCGACATGCTCGCGGTGGGCGAGGAGCCGCCGCACCCGGTGACGCTGGGGCTCTCCTTCAAGCGCCCCCTGCGCCCCGAGGAGGCGCGCGCGCTCGAGGTCGGCCCGGCCTGAGCCCGCCGGGCGTGGCCGCGTAGCATGGGCGCCATGCCGCGCAGCGATGCTGCCATGACCGGGGCTGCCGTGCGCCTGGCGCCGGGCCGGCGTGCGTGGCGCGCGGCCGGCGAGCTGGTGCTGCTGGCGTGGGCCGTGGTGGCGCTGGAGGTGCTGGGCCGCTGGCTGCCGGCCCACGACCTCTCGGCGCTGGGCCTGCTGGTGCTGGGCGTGGCCCCGCTCATGGTGGGCCTGCTGGCGCTGGCGCGCCGCGGGCACCTGCCGCTGCTGGCCGCCCTGCGCACGCGCTGCGGCCGCGGCGTGCAGCGGCTGCTCGAGGCAGCCGTGCCGCGCTACGAGCTGGCCCTGCACCTGGCGCCGGGGCAGCGGCTGGCGCGCGATCCCGCGCTGCTGCTGCCGCTGTGCGTGGCCGCGCTGCTGGTGGCCGGCGCGCTGCTGGGCGGGCCGCTGCTGGTGCCGGCGCTGGCCTGGCTGCGCGCCAGCGCCTCGGTGACGCTGTGGGTGCTGGCGCTGGGCCTGCTGTGGGCGCTGCTGGTGCTGCTGGTGGCCGTGTCCTTCGTGCTGCAGGTGCGCGCGGTGGGCCCGTGGCTGGCCGTGCTGGTGACGGTGGTGAGCCTGCTGCCGGCCCTGCTGGTGCCGGCCGCCTGGCTCACGGCCGCCGTGCTGGCGCTGGGGCTGGTGCAGTCGCTGCGCCTGGCAAGGCGGCCGCTGGCGCCCTACGTCTTCACGCGCATGGGGCGGCGCGGCGAGCTGCGCGGGTTGCGAGCGCAGACGCTGCTGCGGCGCGTGCACCTGCTGTGCACGCTGGGCCTCGCCTTCGCCCTCACGCTGGGCAACGCGCAGCGCCTGCCGGGCGCCAGCGGCACCTCGGGCGAGTACCCCTTCACCTTCGGGCTGGGCCTGCTGGCCTCATTGGGCTGCGTGCTGCTGGCCGTGCGCGTGGACCTGCACTTCGCCCGCCTGCTGTGGCTGCGGCGCCCGCCGCCCGAGGCCGGGCTGGACCGCACGCTGGCCTGCACGGCCGCGCGCCCCTTCCCGCCGCACGTGGCCGCCGCCGCCCAGCACGGCTGGCAGGTGGTGCACGAGGCGGCACCGCTGCCGCATGGCGTGGACCTCGTCACGGGCCCGGGCGCGCGCGGCCCGCATGCCGTGGCGCTCGAGCCCGGGCTGGCCCCCGGCGAGCTGGCCTTCCGCCTGCGCCGGCGCATGGACGTGGCCTACCGGCGCGAGTTCTACGCGCGGCTGGAGGCGCTGTGGAAGCACGTGCGCCCAGCGCGCCGGCTGGGCGGCCAGGGCGTGCTCTTCTGCCCCGGCAGCTGGCTCATCCCCTGCCTGCTGCGCGACACGGGCCGCTCGGCCACGCCGGTGGGCCCGCCCTACGAGCAGGTGTTCTCGCCGCGCCTGCGCCGCTACCTGGCCGGCGTGCTGCGCCACCTCGAGGTGGACGTCATCTACTGGGAGGACGGCGTGCGCTGGCGCGACCTGCGGCGCGTGCTGGGCGTGGCCTTCGAGTGCCACGACCAGGACCGCGTGCCGCTGCGGGCGCGCCACTTCGTGGGCCTGCCGCGCGTGCGCGTGCTGCTGCAGCAGGAAGACCCGCCGGGGGTGGCGGGCGCCCCGGCCTCGCCGCGCATGCCGCGCGCCCCCATCGGCAGCGGCGCCCGGGTGCGGGCCATCCTGCGCGACCGCGGCGGCAGCACCGAGCGCCACGAGGTGCGCGAGCCCGGCGGCCGCCGCCCGGCGCCCGCGCCGCTGGCCGGCTAGGAACGCCGGCCGGCGCGCCGGGCCCGTGCCCTGTCCGCAAGAAAGCGCAACCGGCCGGGGCCGCCCGGCAGTAGGGTGCCCCCGTGCGCAGGCGGGGCTCCCGGGCAGGGGGCCCGGCCTTGGCCGCACCCTTCCCGGAGCCTCCCCATGCGCAAGGTCATCGTCGTCCTGCTCCTCGCCCTCGCCGGCACCAGCGCCGCGGCCTGCCGCGGTGGCTGCACCGCCTGCGGCCGCTAGGCCGCCGCACCGCTTCCCGGGCCACCCGCACGCACGGCTTGAGTGCGGGGCTCCCGCCAGCCGATCGTAGGCTCATGGCGCCGCTCGCCCGTGGCGAGCGGCACGGAGCCTTCCCATGCGTCGAATCGCCATCGTGCTGTTCCTGCTCGTCGCAGGCGCAGCCTTCCAGGGTTGTCGCGGCGGCTGAAAGGGCGGCCGTTGCGCGGTGCCGTCGGCATCGCCCGCCTCGCCCGAGCGCGCCTGGACCCCGGTCGGCCCGGGCTCGCGCGCCTAGACGGCACGGGCGCAGGCTAGGCTGCGCCCATGCAGGTTGACACGCAGGGACTCGCGCCGGGGGCTGCCTACCGGCTGATGATCGCCTGCCTCGTGCCCCGCCCCATCGCGTGGGCCAGCACGCTCTCGTCCCGTGGCGAGCCCAACCTCGCGCCCTTCTCCTACTTCGGGGGCGTGTCGTCCAGCCCGCCGCTGGTGATGCTGTCCGTGGGACGGCGCCGCGACGGCTCGCGCAAGGACACGGCCGCCAACCTGCTGGCCACGCGCGAGGCCGTGCTGCACATCCCCGACCGCGCGCACGGCCCGGCCATGGTGGCCACCAGCGCCGAGGTGGCGCCCGGCGTGGACGAGTTCGCCCTCGCAGGCCTCGCACGCGTGCCCAGCGCGCACGTCCGTCCCGCGCGCATCGCCGGCGCGCCCATCGCCATGGAAGCCGTGCTCGAGCGCCACCTCGAGGTGGGCGACGGCCCCGTGGACCTCTTCCTCCTCCACATCCTCGCCTTCCACGTCGACGACACCCTCCTCCTGGACGGCCTGCCCGACCCCGCCCGCCTCGCCGCCCTCGGCCGCCTCGGCAGCGACGCCTACTGCGACACCTCCCACCCCTT
>JBJTIJ010000353.1:0-2234 GCA_046094945.1 Planctomycetia bacterium
CCCGCCGGCCGCCCGCGGCTAGGCCCGGAAGGCCAGGTCGTGGCCCAGCAGCGTGAAGACGGGCCAGCCACGCAGCCGCCGGCCATGGAAGGGGCAGTTGTGGCTCCGGGAGCGCAGGCGGCTGCGGTCCACCGGGCGTTCCCTGGCCAGGTCCAGCCCCACGATGCGGGCCGGGGCGCCCTCGGCCAGCGTGGGCGCGGGGCGCCCCGCGACGCGGGCCGGGCCTGAGGTGAGGGCCTCCACCAGCCGCTCCAGGCGCAGCCGGCCCGCCTCCACGGCCAGCGTGTACACGCTGGGGAAGGCGGTCTCCATGCCGATGGCCCCGAAGGGTGCGCCCAGGAAGCCCACGCACTTGCGGTGGTCGGCGTGGGGCGCATGGTCGGTGGCCAGCGCCTCCAGCGTGCCGTCGTCGAGGGCCGCCAGCAAGGCCTGCGTGTCGTTGCCCTCGCGCAACGGTGGCTTCATCTTGAAGTCCGGCCCCCCCGCCACGGCGTCCTCGGCCGTCAGGAGCAGGTGGTGCGGGGCCACCTCGCCCGTGGCCCGCACGCCGGCCGCGCGAGCCTGCCGCAGGGCGGCCACGGCGCCGGCGGTGGACACGTGGCAGACATGCAGGCGCGTGCCCAGCCGGGCCGCCAGGCCCAGGTCACGCTCCACGGCCCGGTCCTCGGCGCTGCGCGGGATGCCCGGCACGCCCAGCGCGCGCACGCAGTCCGTGTCGTGCAGCACGCCCGGGCCCGTGATGCCGAAGTCCTCGCAGTGCTGCATCACCAGCTGGTCGTGCTGGGCCGCCCAGCGGAAGGCCTGCTCGGCCAGGCCCTCGTCGGCCAGCCAGGCGCCGTCGTCGCTGAAGGCGCCCGCGCCCGCGGCGCGCATGGCGTCGAGATCCCCCAGCTCGCGGCCGCGCAGGCCCCGGCTCAGGGCCGAGACGGGCACCACCTCGCAGGGCCCCGCCGCACGGGCCGCAGCCAGCACCCGCTGGACCACCTGCGGCTCGTCGCAGGTGGGGTCGGTGGGGGGCATCGCGAAGACGGTGCCGTAGCCCCCCGCCAGCGCCGCCTGCGTGCCGGAGGCCACCGTCTCGGCCTCGCCCGGCCCGGGCTCGCGCAGGTGCACGTGCAGGTCGATGAAGGCCGGCGTCACGCACAGGCCCTCGGCGGGCAGCACGCGCGCCGCCTGCCGCTCGTGGGGCGCAGGCGCCTCGCCCAGCCGCACGATGCGCCCCTCCTCCACCAGCAGGTGGCCCGGGCGGTCGATGCCCGCCGCCGGGTCCAGCAGCCGGGCCGCGTCGCGGATCCACCAGCGTTCCAGCATGCGAGGGCCTCCGCACCGTGGGCGGCGCACGGGGCGCGCCGCGGCGCATCCGACGCGCGGGCGCGCGCGCGCCGCCCGGCGGGCAGCCTGCCCGCCGCCGCTCAGCTCCCGTGCTGCGCCGCCAGCGCGATGCCCAGCAGGCCCAGGCCGGGATGCAGCCGGTGCGTGCGGCCCAGGTGCGCCGCCAGCAGCTTGGCGTCCTGCCCGGTCACGTAGAGCGGCAGGTCCGGGGCCACGCCGGCCGCCGACAGCAGGCGCTCCACCGCGCCCGCCGCGCCCAGCACCAGTCCCGTGCGGATGGCCGTCTCGGTGTCCAGCGCCGGCATCGTGACCTGGCCCTCCAACGCCACCTCGGGCAGCAAGGCCGTGCCGGCGGCCAGCGCCTTCATGCCCAGCGTGAGTCCCGGCAGGATGGCGCCGCCACACAGCGCGCCCTGCGCGTCGCACAGGTCCACCGTGATGGCCGTGCCGCAGGAGACCACGGCGGCCGCCCCGCCCGCGAGGTGGCGCGCCGCCAGGCACTGCACCCGCCGGTCCATGCCGGCGCGCTCCGGGTGGGCCACCTTGGGCCAGGGCACGCCGGCATGCCGCGTGTCGATGGCCACCGTCTCGCCCAGCCGCGCGCGTGCCAGCTCCCAGGCCAGGTCCTTGGCCTTGTCCGGGTTGCTGCCGCACACGGCCACCAGGGCCTGCTGGCCCTTGAGCATGGGCTCGGCCAGCGCCCGCACGCTCTTGGCGTCGGCCGCCGGCAGGCGCACGGGACCGGCCACGTCGTCGCCGCGCACGGCGCCAAGCTTGGCGCCGCTGTTGCCGATGTCGATCACCAGCACGAGGCTGGCCGCCGCGGGGCCCTGGGCTGCGCTCACGTGGCAGCCCTGCTCAGCGCGGCGCCACGGTGGCGGCCGCGCGCCGCACCTTGGGGT
>JBJTIJ010000354.1:0-2503 GCA_046094945.1 Planctomycetia bacterium
AGTTCGGGTCGCGGCCGTCGAGCGCGTGCTTGTCCATGAGGGCGATCATCGCCGCATGCGCCTCGCGCGGGTGCGCCGACCATTCGAGGATCTTCTTCCCCCACAGCATGCGCAGGTAGTTGTGCATCACGCCCTCGCGCACCAGCTGGCGCTGCGCGCAGTTCCACAGCTCGTCGTGCGTGCGCGCCTGCTCGAGCTGCGCGAGCGTGTACGTGGTGGGGCGCGGGTCGCGTGCGTGCTCGCCCAGCGTCTCCTGCGCCCAGGCGGGCAGCGCCTCCAGCGAGGTGGGGTCGGGGCCGAAGCGGCTGGCGGCGTGGCCCACCTCGCGCCAGGTGATCACCTGGTCGAGGAAGCCCTCGGCGGCGGCCGAGCAGCCCCACCAGCCCTCGCGGCGCCCGTCCACCTTGCTGGAGAGGCTTGCCGGCTTCCAGCGCTCCACGCGCAGCACGGCCAGCGCCCCCGCGTGGGCCGAGACGTGGCCCCCGTGCAGCCATGGCGAGAGCCCCGAGGCGGCCGCCACGGTGGGGTCGTTGCGCTCCCCGTAGCGCACGAGGCGCTGCTCGAGGAAGCGCTCCAGCACCTTGGCCGCCGTGCGCTCGCCGCCCTGCAGGCCGGGCACGGGCCCCACGCGGTGCGAGATGCCCAGCGCCGCCAGTGCCGCGGGCCTGGCCTCCAGCAGCGCCTCGCCAGCCTGCGGCCAGCGCCGCGCCACGCCCGCGGGCAGCGTGGCCCCGCTGAGGCCGCCGCCGGCCAGCGGCTCTTCCTCGGGCAGCCGCCCGCGCTCCAGCCACGCCGGCAGCTCGCGCTGGAGGTGGCGCCGGTAGGCATAGGCGGTGGGCCAGGCCTTGCCGGCCACCTGCAGGGGCAGCACCGTGCAGCCCTCCACGGCCTCCACGCGCACCTCCAGGCGCCGCGCCGCCGCCGCCACCATGCGCGGCAGGAAGTAGCCCGGCCAGTCGTCGGCCACCACCAGCACGGCCGCGGCGGCAAGCGCCTCCAGCAGGCCGCGGCCCGCGCCGTGCTTGGGCTCGATGTAGGGCAGGTACGTGATGCCGCGGCGCGCAAAGGCCTTGGCCTGGTCGTGCATGCCCTGCAGCACGAAGGCGTGGAAGCGCTCGCAGGCATGCTCGTCGCCTGCGCGCAGGGCCTCCAGCACCAGCAGCGGCACGCGGTGCTCGCGCGCGCGGGCCACCGCGTGCTCGAGCGCGGCGTTGTACCGCGTGCGGCGCGCCGCCGTCATCCAGTAGAGGACGTAGCGCCCGCGCGGGGCCACGGGCCTGTCGCCCAGGATGCGCAGGCGCTCGGCGGGGGCCAGGGCCATGGCGGAAGGCTACGCGGGGGCGGGGCCAGCCCGCCCCAGCATGTGGCGCAGCGCCGGCTCCAGCTCGCGGTAGCGGAACACGTGGCCCAGCGCCTCCAGCCTGGCCGGCGTGCAGCGCTGCCCGCCCAGCAGCACCTCGCGGGCCATGGGCCCGAAGGCCACCCGTGCCACCCAGCCCGGCATGGGCAGGAATGCCGGCCGGCCAAGCACGCGCCCCAGCGTGCGCGCGAGGTCGGCCTGCCGCACGGCGCCCGGCGCCACGGCCAGCACCGGGCCCTGCACGCGTGCATCCAGCAGGGCGCGCAGCACCACGTCGAGCACGTCGTCCAGCGCGATCCACGGCATCCACTGCCGGCCCGAGCCCAGCGGGCCCAGCACGCCTGCGCGCGCCGGCGGCAGCAGGCGTGCCAGCGCGCCACCACGCGGCGAGAGCACCACGCCCAGCCGCAGCAGGGCCGTGCGCGTGCCGGCCTCGCGCGCCATGCGCGTGCTGGCCTCCCAGGCCTGTCCCAGCTCCGCCAGGAAGCCGCTGCCGGGCGCGCTCGCCTCGTCCAGCGGCTCGTCGCCGCGGTCGCCGTACACGCCCACGGCGCTGGCCGCCACCAGCACCGGCGGCAGGCGGCCGGCACGGGCCAGCCCCTCCAGCAGCCGCTGCGTGGCCTCCACGCGGCTCGAGCGCAGCCGCTCGCGCTGGCGCGCCGACCAGCGCCGGCCCGCGATGTTCTCGCCGGCCAGGTGCACGAGCGCGTCGGCCCGGGGCCAGCCGCCCGGGTCCTGCGGGCCCGTGGCCGGGTCCCAGGCCACCTCGCCCGCGCCCGGCGTGCCGCGCACCACGCGCGTGACGGTGTGCCCGCCGGTGGTGAGGAAGGGCACCAGCGCCGAGCCCACCAGCCCCGTGGCGCCCGTCACCAGCACGTGCAGCGGACGCGCCTCGCTGCCCAGCGAGGCGTGCGCGCCGAGGTCGCCGCGCGTGATCGCGTGGCGGTAGGCGAAGGCGCGCGCGAGGTCGGCCCGCACGCGCGATCCGCCCAGCGCGCGGCCCAGCGCGCCCATCGGCAGCGCCCACTCGATGGCGTCCACCAGCACCGACCCGCCCTCGGGCGCGTCCTCGAAGCGGTGCACGTGCCGGAAGTGCGCGAAGGGCCCCTTGGCCTGCACGTCACAGAAGGCGCGGCCCTCCTC
>JBJTIJ010000355.1:0-2550 GCA_046094945.1 Planctomycetia bacterium
GCACCATGAAGGTGTGGCCGACGAACTCCGGCACGATGAACGTGCGGCGCGACCAGGTCTTGAGCGGCTCCTTGCGCCCGGACTGGTTGAGCTTCTCCACGCGACCGAGCAGGCGCTCGTCGACGTAGGGGCCCTTCTTGACGCTACGCCCCATGGGCTACCTCCCCACGCGCGGGCCACGGCGACGGCCACGCACGATGCGACGGTTGGACGACTTCTTCATGTTGCGGGTGTTGCCGCCCTTGCTCAGGACGCCCCACTTGCTGACCGGGTGGCGGCCGCCGTTGCGACGGCCCTCGCCGCCGCCCATCGGGTGGCTGACCGGGTTCTGGGCCGAGCCGCGGCCGTGCGAGCGGCGGCCGCGCCAGCGCGTGCGGCCGGCCTTGCCCCCCACCACGAGGTTCGCGTCCAGGTTGCCCACCTGGCCCACCGTGGCGCGGCAGGTGAGCAGCACGCGGCGCATCTCGCCCGAGGGCAGCGTGATGAGGGCCCAGTCGCCCTCCTTGCCCGAGAGCGTGCACATCGCACCGGCACCGCGGGCCAGCTGCGCGCCCTTGCCGGGCGTGAGCTCGAGGCTGTGCACCGGCAGGCCCACCGGGATGCTCTCGAGGGCCAGGCAGTTGCCCGGCTTGGGCTCGGCCTTGGGGCCGCTGCTGACCGTCGCACCCACCTCGACGCCGTGCGTGGCCAGCACGTAGCGACGCTCGCCGTCCGGGTACTCCAGCAGGTGCAGGCGCGCGTTGCGGTTGGGGTCGTACTCGTGCGCGACGACCTTGGCGGCCACGCCGTCCTTGTCGTTGCGGAACCAGTCGATGCGGCGCCACAGGCGACGCGAGCCACCGCCGCGGAAGCGCGTGGTCACGCGGCCGCGGTTGTTGCGGCCGCCGTGCTTGCGCAGGCCCTCGACGAGCGCGCGCTCCGGGCGCTTCTTCGTCAGGTCGCTGGTGTCCAGGAACGTGATGCTGCGGCGGCCATTCGAGGTCGGGCGTACGCGGCGGATGGGCATGGTCGTTCTCCTGTTCCTGTCCGGGCCGCTAGACGAACTCGATCGAGTCGCCAGGCTTGACGCTGACGATCGCCCTCTTGCTGTCGGCCGCACGCCCCGACCAGCGGCCCATGCGGCGCAGCTTGCCCTCGGAGCGCTGCGTGCGCACGCTGGTGACGGTGACCTTGAAGGTGCGCTGCACGGCGTCGCGGATCTGGGCCTTGTTGGCACCCAGCGCGACCTCGAAGGTGTAGGTGTGCTCGCGCTCGGCGCGGCGCAGCGACTTCTCGGTCACCAGCGGGCGCAGCAGGATCTCGTCGCTCAGATGGGGCTTCACGAGGCCTTCCCTTCCCCGGCCGTCGCAGCGGCCAGCCGATCGCGCAGTGCCTCGAAGCCGCCGTCGAGCAGCACCGTGTAGCGGTGCGCCACGAGGTCGCGGGCATTCACGTCGGAGGCGGGCAGCACGCGCACGCGGTCGAGGTTGCGCACGGAGAGCAGCAGGTTGCGGTCCACCTTGCCGCCGGCCACCAGCAGCGCGCCCCCCTCGGCGCCCAGCGCGGCCAGCGCGGCCACCACGGCCTTGGTGGAGGGCTTGGGCAGCGCCGCGCCATGCCAGGCCACCACCTGGCCGTCGGCCGCCTTGCCGGCCAGCGCCACGCGCAGGGCCTCGGCCTTGCCGCGGCGAGGCATGTACTGGCGGTAGTCGCGCGGGTGCGGGCCGTGGGCCACGCCACCCTTGCGGAAGCTGGGAGCCTTCTTGTCGCCGTGGCGGGCGCGGCCCGTGTGCTTCTGCTTGTAGAGCTTCTTGGTCGAGCCGGCCACCTCGGCGCGCGTCTTCGTGTCGGCCGTGCCGACGCGGCGGTTGGCCTCGAACATCAGCACCGCCTCGCGCAGCACCGCGGGACGCGTGGCCGTGGCGAGGAAGGCCGTGTCGAGGCTGGACTGCCCGACCTGGCCGTTGCGCAGGGACTTGATGGACACGTTGCTCATGGGGCTACGCCTCGATCTTCACGTCGACGCCCGCGGGCAGGTTCAGCTTGCTGATCGCGTCCACCGTCTTCGAGGTGGGCTCGGAGATGAACAGGATGCGCTTGTGCGTGCGGATCTCGAACTGCTCGCGGCTCTTCTTGTCGATGTGCGGCGAGCGCAGCACGGTGTAGCGCTCGATGCGCGTGGGCAGCGGCACGGGGCCGGTGACGCGCGCGCCCGTGCGCTTGGCCGTGTCGACCAGCTCGCTGGCGCTCTTGTCGAGCGCCTCGTGGTCGTAGGCCTCCATGCGGATCTTGATGTGCTGCGTACGCATCGGGACGGGGTCCTGGGGGAGTCCTGGGGACAGGGAGTCGTGCGGCCTGTCGCCGCGGCGAAGGCTCCGCCCATCTCGCCCCGGAGGTCTGTCCGGATGGACACGCACCGGGGAAACGAGGCGGAAGGGCGGAAGGTACGGGCACCCGGGAAGTCGGCAAGGCTTGGCGGGGCCGTTTCCCGGGCCCGACCGGCAGGCCGGGGTGGGCCCGCAGGCTGCCGGCAAGGCCCGGCCGGGGCGCGCCGGCCTGCAGCCCGGCGCC
>JBJTIJ010000356.1:0-3454 GCA_046094945.1 Planctomycetia bacterium
GCGGCACGGCCGTCCCTGCGGCTGCCGGCGCGGCCGCGGGCCCGGGGGACGGCTCAGGGTCGGGCGTGGGTGTGGGCGTGGGGTGGCTCATGGCCCTTGGATCATGCCGGTCGGCGGCCGCGCGGGGGGCGCAATCCGTGCGCCCCGGGGGCGCAACGCCCCGCCGGGGGGCGCATTCCCGCGGCCGCGCCGGCAGCCGCAGGGACGGCCGTGCCGCCGGGCCCCGGCGTGCGCAAGCCCTACGTGCCCGTCGTGGGCCCGGGCCTGAAGAAGGTGCTGGCCGTGGTGCTGGGCCTCTTCGCCCTGCTGACCGTCAACTCGCTCTACCTCGCCTCGATCACCTTGCTGGAGTGGGTGACGGGCTCGCTGCTGCAGACGCCCTTCTACTTCTTCATGCACTTCGCCCACATCGTGATGGGCGTGCTGCTCACCGTGCCGGCGGTGGTCTTCACCGCCGTGCACTGGAAGGCCGCACACCACCGCGCCAACCGCCGCGCGGTGCGCGCCGGCATCGGCCTGGCCGCCGCCACGCTGGTCACGCTGGCGAGCGGCTTCCTGCTGCTGCGCTTCCAGGGCTTCACGCCCGTGAAGGACCCGGCCACGCTGGAGGTCGTCTACTGGGCGCACATCGCCGGGCCCATCCTGATCGTGTGGCTCTTCGTGCTGCACCGGCTGGCGGGCAAGAAGATCCGCTGGCGCGTGGGCGTGGCGTGGGCCGCCGTGGGCGCCGTGTTCGCGGGCGTGATGGCCGTGATGCACGCGCAGGACCCGCGCGAGACGGCCGTGGGCCCCAAGGCCGGCGCCGAGTACTTCTTCCCCTCGCAGGCGCTGACGGCCACGGGCAAGTTCATCCCGGCCGAGGCCATGCTCAACGACCAGTACTGCCTGCAGTGCCACCAGGATGCGCACGCGCAGTGGTCGCACTCGGTGCACCGCTTCAGCTCGTTCAACAACGGGCCCTACCTGTTCAGCGTGCTCAACACGCGCAAGAAGATGTTCGAGCGCGACGGCCACGTGCGCGGCTCGCGCTTCTGCGCCGGCTGCCACGACCCGGTGCCCTTCTTCAGCGGCGCCTTCGAGGACCCCAAGTGGGACGACCCGGCCTACGACATGGGCTCCGACCCGCTGGCCAACGCGGGCATCACCTGCACCGTGTGCCACTCGATCACGGCCCTCAACAGCCCCAAGGGCAACGCCTCCTTCACGCTCGAGGAGGCGCAGCACTACCCCTTCGCGAACAGCAAGAACCCGGTGCTGCAGTGGATCAACCGGCAGATGATCCTGAGCAAGCCCGAGTTCCACAAGCGCACCTTCCTCAAGCCGCTGCACAAGTCGGCGGAGTTCTGCGCCACCTGCCACAAGGTGCACCTGCCGCCCGAGCTCAACGACTACAAGTGGCTGCGCGGGCAGAACCACTACGACAGCTTCCTGCTCAGCGGCGTCTCGGGCCACGGCGTGGCCTCCTTCTACTACCCCAAGGAGGCGCAGCCCAACTGCAACGAGTGCCACATGCCGCTCACGCCCAGCGACGACGTGGCGGCGCGCGACCGCGACGGGTCGGGCGTGCGCAAGGTGCACGACCACATGTTCCCCTCGGCCAACACCGCCATCCCGCACCTCGAGGGCATGCCGGCCTGGGTGAACGAGAAGCACCTGAAGTTCAACGAGGGCGTGATGCGAGTGGACATCTTCGGCGTGCGCGAGGGCGGCACGGTCGATGGCCGCCTCACGGCCCCGCTCAAGCCCGAGGTGCCGGCACTGGTGCCCGGGGCCACCTACCTGCTCGAGACGGTGGTGCGCACGATGAAGATGGGCCACCACTTCACGCAGGGCACGATCGACTCCAACGAGGTGTGGCTGGACGTGCGCGTGACCTCGGGCGGCAAGGTGCTCGGGCGCAGCGGTGGCATGGGCGAGGCGCGCGAGGTCGACCCCTGGTCGCACTTCCTCAACGCCTTCGTGCTCGACCGCGAGGGGCGGCGCCTCGACCGGCGCAACGCCGAGGACATCTTCCTGCCGCTCTACAACCACCAGGTCGGCCCGGGCGCGGCCGACGTGATCCACTACCGCCTGCGCGTGCCCGAGGGCACCACGCAGCCCATCGAGGTGGAGCTGGCGCTCAAGTACCGCAAGTTCGACACGCAGTACACGCGCCTGTTCCAGGGCAAGGCCTTCCGCGAGAACGACCTGCCCGTGATGGTGCTGGCCACCGACAAGGTGGTGTTCCCGGTGGCCGGCGGCGCGCCGGTGCCCGCGCAGGCCGCGCCCGCCACGCCGGCCTGGATGCGCTGGAACGACTACGGCATCGGCTCGCTGCTCAAGGGCGGCGAGGGCGGCTCGCACAAGGGCGAGCTGCGGCAGGCCGAGGATGCCTTCCGCGAGGTGGAGCGCCTCCGCCGGCCCGACGGGCCGCTCAACCTCGGCCGCCTCTTCCTGCGCGAGGGGCGGCTGGACGAGGCCGCCGCCGCACTGGCTCGCGCGGCCGCGTGGGACCCGCCCGCCCCGGAGTGGTCGGTGCTGTGGTTCTCCGGCCTCGTGAGCAAGCAGAACGGCGACCTGGACGGCGCACTGGAGAAGTTCCGCCGGCTGGCCACGCTGGACACCGAGGAGACGCGCACGCGCAAGTTCAGCTTCCGCCGCGACTACCGGCTGCTCAACGAGCTGGGCCGCACCTGCTTCGAGCGCGCCAAGCAGGAGCGCGGCGAGGCCGGGGCTGCGGCGCGCGAGGCCCTGCTGCGCGAGGCGCTGGCCTGGCACGAGGAAGCGCTCACCATCGACCCCGAGAACATGGACGCGCACTACGGCCTGTCGCTGCTGCACGAGGAGCTGGGCGATGCCAAGCGCGCGGAGCACCACCGCGCCGAGCATGCGCGCTACAAGCCCGACGACAACGCCGCCGACCGGGCCGTGGCCGCGGCCCGCCAGCGCTACCCCGCCGCCGATGCGGCGGCCGACCCGGTGGTGATCTACGACCTGCAGCGCGACGGCGCGTACGATCGCCCGCGATGAGCCCGCGCGCCGAGGACCCGCTGCCCGCGCAGGAGGACGAGGTCCCGGCCGACGACCGCGTCATCGGGCGCGCGTTCCGGCTCTCCCTGCTGGCGCTCGTGGTGCTGGCGGCCGGCGGCGTGGGCCTGTGGTGGGCACTGCGCCCGCCGCCGCCCCCGCCGGCGCAACAGGCCCAGCCGGTGGCCGCGCCGGTGGTGCGCGAGAAGGCGCTGGCCGCCCCGGACCTGCCCTTCAAGGACATCACGGCCGAGGCCGGCATCGCCTGGCGGCACGTGACGGGCGGCACCGGCCACAAGTGGCTGCCCGAGACGATGGGGCCGGGCTGCGCCTTCCTCGACCTCGAGGACGACGGCGACCCGGACCTGCTGCTGGTCAACGGCTGCGCGTGGCCGGGCGAGCCGCTGCCGGCGGGCAGCCCGCCCGCCCGCCACGCCCTCTACCGCAA
>JBJTIJ010000357.1:0-6071 GCA_046094945.1 Planctomycetia bacterium
GCTGGGCGCAGGCCCGCCCCGGCTTGCCTCGGGCACCGCCCGGCCCCACAATCCTCGCTCGCGATCGTCGCGTCCTGGGAGCACCCATGAGCGGTTCTGGCGGCTACAAGCATCGGCTCAAGCGCAAGAAGGCCAAGCGGCGCCAGGTGCTGCTCAAGGTGCGCGCCACCCTCGCCCGCCGCCGCCACGAGGCCGAGGCCAAGGGACAGGCGTGGGACCCGGCCAACGAGTCGGGCCAGCTCTCCAAGCTCAACCACGCGGCGCGCCACGAGGTCATCAAGCGCGCCAAGGGCAGCTAGGCGCGCCCGACGGCAGGCCGTCAAGGTGGCCTGCCGCCGGTCCGATCGCTCGGGGGAGGCCCATGCGCCCTCCCGTGCCGACCGCCCCGCTGCTGCGCCTGCGCCCCGCCTGGGAGCGCGTCGAGGGCTTGCGTGGGCAGCTGGCGCGGGCCTCCTCGCGGCTGGAGCGCCTCGACCCCAGGCCCGCAGCAGGCTCGGGCGCCACGGCCGGCCCGCTGCGCCTGCTGCTGCCGCCGGGCCTGCCGCGCGCCGACCGGTGAGCAAGGCCGCCGTGGGCCTGCGTGGCCGCTGGGCGCCGGCCGCGCTGCTCGTGGCGAGCTTGCTGCTGCTGGGCTGCGGCGGGCCGGAGCAGCAGCCGCCTGCGGCGGGCTGGCTGGCCGGCCTCTCCTCGCCGGACGTGGTGGTGCGCCGGGCTGCGGCGCGCGAGGCGGGGGCACGGGCCGGCTGGGATGCGGCCGCGGTGCAGGGGCTGGCGCGCGCGCTGGGCGACCCCGACCGCTGGGTGCGCGAGGCGGCCGCGGCGGCGCTGCGCGAGCAGGGTCCTGCCGCGGCACCCGCGCTGGCCGCGCTGCGCGCGACCCTGCGCGATCCCGACGAGTACGTGCGCTGGCGGGCCGCCGAGGCACTGGGCCGCATCGGCCCGGCGGCGGCCGCGGCGCGCGAGGACCTCTCGCGGCATGCCAGCGACCCCGACGAGGTCGAGGTGGTGCGCGCGGCCAGCCAGCGCGCCCTCGAGCGCATCGGCGCGGCCGTCACGCCCGCGGCCCCGGCGAGGTAGAACAGCGGGATGGCCCATTCCCATGCCCCGCTTCCGGCGCACGTGCGCGAGACCATCGACCTGTGGGTGAGCGACTCGCTCGACCGCCCGGCGGTGGCGGGCGCCGTGGGCCCGCTGGGCGACCAGGCCGCCGGCGCGCTGGGCGCCCTGCTCGAGGCGGCCTGCCATGGCGGCACTGCGCCCCAAGACCTGGGCGAGCACGACCTGCAGCATGCGCTGCTGGATCACGTGGCCGGGCTGGACCTGCCGGGCAAGGAGCACCTGCCGGTGCTGGCCGCGGCCTTCCTCAGCGACCTCGAAGACCAGGGCCGGCTGGCCGGCGGGCGCTCGCTGGGCGCCTACGTGCGCGCCCTCTCCTCGACCTTCCGCGACCGCTGCGCGGGGCGCGGCCCCGACCTGCGTCGGCAGGCACCCAAGATCGGGCGCAACGATCCCTGCCCCTGCGGCAGCGGGCGCAAGTACAAGGCCTGCTGCCTGGGCCGCGTGCCGTGACGGCCCCGCGCCTGCTGCTGGGCAGCGGGGGCCTGTCCACCGAGCCGCGCCGCGAGGCCTGGCGCGCCGCGCTGCGCGCGTTCCTGCCGGCCCCGGTCGAGCGCCTGTGCTTCGTGCCCTTCGCGCTGGCGCAGCACGACGCGTACCTCGAGCGCATCGTGCAGCTGGACTTCGCCGGCGGGCGCGCGCTCGATGGGCTGCATCGCGCGGCGGACGCCCGCAAGGCCCTGGCTGCGGCGCAGGCCGTGTACGTGGGCGGTGGCAACACCTTCCGCCTGCTGGACCGCCTGCAGCGCCTGGGCGTGCTGGGCCTGCTGCGCGAGCGCGTGGCGGCGGGCATGCCCTACGTGGGCATCAGCGCGGGCACCAACGTGGCCTGCCCGACCATCCGCACGACAAACGACATGCCCATCGTGCAGCCGGTGTCGCTGGACGCGCTGGGGCTGGTGCCCTTCCAGGTCAACCCGCACTGGTTCGACGGGCCCACCTACGTTCAGGAGCAGGATGGCTACCGGCCCTACGGGGGCGAGACGCGCGACGACCGGCTGCGCGAGTTCCTCGAGGAGAACGAGCGGCCCGTGCTGGCCATCGCCGAGGGCGGCATCCTGCGTGTCGAGGGCATGAGAGCCCGCCTGCTCGTGGCCCCGGCACGGCTGTTCCGGCGCGGGCGCCCCCCCGAGGACCTGGCCGCGGGCAGCGACCTCTCGGCCCTGCTGGCCGCCTGAGGCCATGCGGCGCAGGGCGAGGCGCGGACCGGCCTGCCCGCCGTGACGGGCGTGGGGCTCGTGCGGGTCCGGTGTAGGCTGCGCGTCCGCACCACGCCGATGTGGCGGAACCGGCAGACGCAGGGGTTTCAAAAACCCCCGGCCCTTTGCGGGCCTTGAGGGTTCGAGTCCCTCCATCGGCACGTCCCGGCCCGTGCGGGGAGGGCGCGCGCCGCCACGTCGCGCTGGGGTAGGCTTGCTTGCGTGCCGGAGGCAGCTGCATGAGCTGGGTGCGGGCGACGCTGGCGTGGCTGGGCCTGCTGCTGCTGGCGGCCTGTGGCGGCGGCCTCAGGCTCACGCAGGACGACTGCGGGGTGCCCACCTCGATCCGCGTCGTGCAGGTGGACACGCTGCCCGAGGGACGCGTGGGCCAGACGGACCGCTGCGCGCAGGGCGGGACGCTGGTCGAGCTGCGTTCCGACAGCCTGGGCGGCATCTACGGCATCCGGCTGGCGGCGCACGAGCTGGCCCACGCTGCAGGCTTCAGCGGGCACCTGGGCGATCCCGACTGCATCCTCTACGAGGTGAGCTTCGACCTGCTGCCGCCGCCCTGCCCGCAGGAGCTGGCCTACATGCAGTCGGTGGTGGGGCCGCTGCTGGTGACCGACAGCGTCACGAGCCGGCCGGGGCTGGTGCAGGCCGCGATGGACTACTGGAACCAGTCGCTGGGCCGCGCGCTGTTCCTCGCGGCGCCCTGAGCGGCAGGGGCGGGGCCGATGCGCGGGAGCGCTGCGCAGGCGCTCAGGGACGCGTGATGCGCGCCACGAGGTCGGCCGGCGCGTCGTAGCCCACATAGCGCGCGACGGCCGCGCCCGACGCGTCCACGCGCACCCAGGTGGGGAAGCCCTGAACGCCGTAGCGGCGCGCGAGGTCGCGGCCGGTGGGGCCGTCGGCGTCGTAGCGCACGACCTCGAAGCCTGCGAGGTGGGCACGCACGCCGGCGTCAGCCAGCGTGCCCTGCTCGAGCTGGCGGCAGTAGCCGCACCAGCGGGCCACGAAGAGCAGCAGCGCCGGCCGGCCTCCCGCCGAGGCGCGCGCCAGCACCTGCTCCAGCGGCAGGTCACGTGCTGCGAACACGTCTGCGGGGCCTGCCTGCGGCGCGGCAGTGTTGCGCGCGCTGGCGCTGCTGCAGCCCAGCAGCCCCGGGGCCAGCGACAGGGCGAGGGCCGCCGCCAGCAGGCCACGTGTCGGCACGCCGCAGGCCGGGGTCACGCGCGGCGTCCCTTGCGCGGCGAGGCCTTGGGCTTGGCCTTGGCGGCGGCCTTGGGCACCTTCGGCGCCCGGGCCGGCTTGCCCGTCCTGGCCTTCGGCGCAACCTTGGGTGCGGCCTTGGGTGCAGCCTTGGGGTCCGGCTTGGGACCTGCCTTGGACGGCTTGCTGCCCCCGGCCGGCGCGCCCCGGTCACGTCGCGCGCGCTTGCGGGCCAGGTCACGCACGGTCTTCTCCTCGGCCTGCGCCAGCGCGATGAGGTCGGGGCTGGCCTGCGTGCGGGCGATGGAGGGCAGGGGCTTGGCCGGCCCGTGGTCGAGCGCGGTGCGGGCCCGGGCGATACGCATCTCGAGGTCCTGCAGCACCTCGGGCCGCACCCGCACGCCCACCCCGCCCCGGCTCTTGTCGGCCAGCATGCCGATCACGGCCAGCTGGTGGCGCACCGTCATGCCGGGCATCTCGTGGGCGGCCACGTCGGGCCACAGGCCGGGCGAGCGGGGGGCCGGAACGTCCGGGGGGTAGGGGTCGCCGTAGCCGGGCATCATCGGGTTGACCAGCGCCCGGTAGGCCACGCCCACCTGCCGGCGCCAGGGTGCCACGTCACTGCCCGAGTAGGCCCCCAGGAGCATCAGGTCCTGGGCAATCCAGACGAGGTAGTCCAGCATCTCGCGGACGGTCTCGCCCGGACGGGAGGTGCTCTGCATCTCAGGCCAGGGCAGGGTCAACCAAGGGCTCCAGGTCCAGTCGGCGCGGAGCATCACCCGGAGGCGGCCCCAAGGCAAGCATCTCGTGCCTTCCAGCACCGGCGCGAGGCGGGACCTGCCCGGGACGGCCCCAGCCAGGGCCCCGCCCGGCCGCTCCCGGGCCGTGCCGGCCCGGTTCGATCGGGCGGCGCGGGGTGGGGGGCTGTACAGTCTGGCGCGAGCGCCACCCTGCCAGCGTTTGGCAAGGTGGCGGCGGCGCCCCCCGGCGGGTGGCGCCTGCGCGACCGTCCGTCCCGAGCGCTGGAGCATCGTCCGTTCATGGCTGAGATCCGCGTCTCGGTGCGACTGGGCACCTTCGACCTCCACTACGAGGGGTCGCAGGCATTCTTCGAGCGTGTGGTCGACCCGCTCATCGCGCAGGTTGCGCCGTATCCCGCGCGCAAGGTGGCTCCCGGCGTGGTGTCGGCCAGCATGGTGCGGGCGCCGCAGGTGGCCAGCGTGGCTGCCGAGGCCGCCAGCGGCCCGGGCCACTCGCCCGAGTTCCGCGCCTTCGTCAAGCGGCTGGGCCCGGAGGCAAGCGCGCCTGACCGGCAGGTGCTGGCCGTGGCCTTCTACCTGTGTAACTACGAGAAGCGCGACGAGATCCGCGCAGAGGACGTGGCAGCCTGCTTCCACGCCATCGGCCTGGAGCCGCCCGAGGGGCTGGCGGGGCTGATGGAGGACCTCAGCCAGCGCCTGCGCTTCATGGCCGCCGGCCAGCAGGAGGGCTCGTGGGCCATCTCGACCAAGGGCGTCAACTACGTCAAGACGCGCCTGCTGGGCCAGGCGCAGGCCTAGCCCACCCGCGGCAGGGACGGCCTGCCGTGCTGGTGGCCCGGGGCCTCACGAGGCTCGCGCGAGCGTGCGGCGGCGCTGTGGACAGGGTGGCACCCTGACCACGAAGGCGCGTGACCACGAACGCGCCTGGACAAGCTCCTGTGGGCACGCCCGCTGGGAGGCCTGCGGCTGCGCGGCCCTGCCCGGCGCGCGGGCGGCCCTGTGCGCGCCTACTTCTTGGCGGCCTTCGGCGGGCGCTTCTTGGCCTGGCGCACCAGCACGAGGCCCTGGTCGGGGCCCGGGATGGCGCCCTTGACGTAGAGCAGGTTCTTCTCGGCGTCCACCTTGAGGATCTGCAGGTTCTGCACGGTGCGGGGCGCGTTGCCCATCTGGCCGCCCATGCGCGTGCCGCGCACGGTGTGCTGCGGCTTGCGGCAGCCCACCGAGCCGGCGTGACGCCAGAAGTAGTGGTTGCCGTGCGTCTCCGGCAGCGTCGCGAAGCCGTGGCGGCGCACCACGCCGGCGCGGCCGCGACCCTTCATCGTGCCCACCACGTCGACGTAGTCGCCGGGCGCGAAGATGTCGCAGGTGATCTTGCTGCCCACCTCGGGCGCATCCTTGGCGCCCGCGGCCAGCCGCACCTCGCGCAGGTGGCGCAGCGTGGGGCTCTTGGCCTTCTTGAAGTGGCCCTGCAGCGGCTTGCTCACGCACTTCTCGCGGCGCGCCGCAAAGCCGATCTGGATGGCCTCGTAGCCGTCGGTGGTGGCCGTCTTGCGCTGCGTCACCGTGCAGGGGCCGGCCTCGACGATCGTGCAGGGCACGGCGTCGCCGTTCTCCTGGAACAGGCGGCTCATGCCGAGCTTGGTGCCCAGGATGCCCTTGTGGAACATGGTGGCCATGCGGAGCCTCTGCCGCCGGGGCGGCCTCAGGGCTGCCAAGCGGGTTCCCCCCGCCCTGCTGGAGGTGCCCCCCACGCATCCCGTCCGCAGCGCCGCCCCGGCGGCAGAGG